>CALUZE010000001.1 GCA_944325235.1 uncultured Elusimicrobiales bacterium
CCAAGACCGGGATTTTAACAATACGGTCCTGGCGTTGGAAAGCGCGTATACGTCCTATTGGTTCGTACCCAAGAACCTGTCGCTGCTGGCCTACTTCCACGCGGACCCGGCCGTGCGCGAAGCGGCCGCCCGGCTGGAAACGAAAGGCAGCCAAACCAAGGCCGCCGTGTTTGCCCGCAAGGATATTTACCGGGCTTTAAAGGAATACGCGGACACCAACCCGCGCCTGGCCCACGAGGACGCGCGCCTGATGGCCAAATGGCTGGAGCGCTACGAGCGCGCGGGGATGGCCCTTTCCGATAAAGAAGCCGCCGAATACGCCCGCTTAAATACCGAACGCTTAAATAAAATCACGCAGTTTAACGTCAATTTGAACAATTATCAGGACGAACTGCACGTCACGCGTGAAGAACTGGACGGCCTGGGGGACACCTACATCAACCGCCTGGGCCGCACGGACGACGGGAAATACATCGTCACGCTTAAATACCCGGACTACAACCCGTTTATGGCGTCTTCCAAGAGCGAAAAAGCCCGCAAAGTCCTGCAGGAAAAATTCGCCCGCCGCGGCGGGAAGGAAAACGTTGCCCTGCTGGAGGACACGTTGGAATTGCGCCGCCGGCAAGCCGCCCTGCTCGGATACAAACAATACCCCGATTATGTGCTGCCGGTGCGGATGGCCAAAAACTATAAAACGCTGGAAAAATTTTTAAAAGGGCTGCAAAAGGAAGTCACCCCGCTGGCGCAAAAAGAATTAAAAGAATACTTAAAATTCAAGGAAGAAACCACCGGCCAAAAAGCCGACGAAATGCCCGCCTGGGAACTGCCGTATTGGGAAAACGAATACAAAAAGAAATACTACCAAGTGGACAACGATAAAATCAAAGAATATTTTCAGGCGGACCGCGTGATTGCCGGAATGTTTGATATTTTTGGTAACTTATTTGGCGTGACGTTTGAAAAAGCGGATTTGCCCACCTGGCACCCGGACGTGCTGGTGTACCAAATCAAGGATAAAAAAAGCGGGGAGCTGATTTCCAATTTTTACTTGGATATGTTCCCGCGCGACGGCAAATACACCCACGCGGCCACGTGGAGCTTTGTGGACCGGTTCCAACTGCCGGACGGTTCGTATCAGACGCCTTCGGTGGTGATTGCGGCCAACTTTACGCCCGCGGGCAACGGCGTGCCGGCGCTGATGGAACACAGCGAGGTGGAAACGCTGTTCCACGAATTCGGGCACGTGCTGCAAATGTCTATGGCTACGTCCAAATACGCTACGCTGACGGGCGACAATGTGGCCTGGGACTATATTGAAACCCATTCCCAACTGTTGGAAAACTGGGCCTGGCAGCCGCAGGTGATTAAGCAAATTTCCGCGCATTACAAAACGGGCGAACCGCTGCCGGACGAGATGATTGACGCGTTGGTCAAATCCAAAAAAGCCGGCGCGGCCACGGCGTTTATCCGCCAGAACTTTTTGGGACAGTTTGACGTAGCCGCCCACGCCGCCGATAAACGCGTGGACACCACGAAACTCTACGCCAAAATGATGAAGGACATCACCGGCATTCCGATGACGCCGGGAACCTACCCGCAGGCGAGCTTTGGGCACATTATGTCGCTTACGGACCCGTATGACGTGGGGTATTATGTGTATGCCTGGTCGCTGGTGATTGCGCAGGATATCTTCAGCCAATTCCAGCAGCAAGGCCTCTTTAATGCCGAGCTGGGCGCGCGCTTGCGCGAATATGTGTACACGCCCGGCACCGTGTACGACGAAAACGAAATGGTGGAAAAGTTCCTGGGCCGCCCGTATAACGATAAGGCCTTCTTAAAGGACTTGGGCATTTTAGATTAACTAAATTCGCAAGCATAAAAAATCCGCGCTCTAAAAAGCGCGGATTTTTTTGTGCACTAAAAAGCTATTGGGGTATCCAATTTTTTAAAGCTACCCACGACAAAAGCGAAATTCCCACCAACACAAACAACAGCACAATCATCCATATTCCGCGGAAGCCCGTGTTTTCGGAAGCGGAAATTTCGGAACGGTTGGAGCATAACGCTTTTATCATTGCTTCGGCGCGCAGTTCGGCCGGGTCGGCCTTGGTGTTGGGCACCAGCGTGGCCGTGCTGGCAGGGCTGGCCTCATCCAAGCGCACGATGACGTTTTCCAATTCGTGCAGCAGTTGCAGCGCCCGAAAACGGAACTGCTGGAACTGCGCCAGCGGCATTTGGGCGTTTTCGTGGTAGACGAGGGCGTTGTCGTTTAATTCCAAATAAATGTTGTTGCGCGTTTTTAAAAGCCCGATGATAAAGGGCGTCAGCACCAGGGCCGAAGCCGGCGTGGGCGCGTGAATGCGGTAGCGGCTGTCTATCTGCGGGATGTTGGTTTTCATCAGCGCATATTGCGACGGCGCAAACGGGGAAGTAATCGGTGCAATTTTAAGCGCCGGGAATTGGCGTTTTTTCAGCTCCGCGGTAAAAATGGTGAAGTGTATGGGTTTGGTTTTGGGGTTGTCGTCCTTATAAATGTTATCGTCGGCCACGCGGATAAAAGCAAAATTATCCGAGCAGGTGCATACGTTTTGGTATTGGTGGAAATACAGCGTAAAAAATTCCAGCCGTCCGGCCGTTTGTTCGGTGGTGACGGAATCTTTTTCCCGGTCGTAGCGGCAGCCGTTCATCTTGGCCATACGGGCAATCTGCGCCGAGCGCGTGCGCGCCGTGGCCACCAGTCCGGCCCCGCAGGCCAATATCAGCAAAACGATGATTATGTTCATATAACCATATCATAGCAAAAACAAAAACGGAGTTTGCTATAATTTAGGCATCTTACAAGGGGGGATTATGCATTTACCGAATAAATGGTTGTATGGCAGTGTGGGGCTGTTTCTGCTGGGTGGATGTGCCCTGTGGCAGGAAGCGCAGGCGCCGATTGTGCCCGTGGGCGGCGTGCAGGTGGAGGGGATAATTTTGGTGGCCCAGCCGCCGGCGGATACCTGCCAGTTTAAGGGGGCCGTGTTGGGCGACACGAACCCGGATGTGTCGGGGCTGCCGGAGTCTATCTTGGATTTAAACGAAACCATCCGGCAGGGGCTTGTGTCCAGCGCCCGGCAAATGGGCGGCAACACCGTGTGGGTGCGCACGAAAAGCTGGCAAAACCCCGATGTGGATACCGACTATTCCCAGATGTTTTATGTAAACAATGTGGAATATGGCGCGTTGGTGTACCAGTGCCCAAGCGAAAATTAAAAGTAAAAATAAAAACCCCGCTTCGTTGGGAGCGGGGTTTTTTGTGGTCTGTAAAACTATTTGTCTAACTGTTGGGCCGGTTTTTTGCTGGATAAAATCGCCCAGCTCAGTACCGCCAGCAGTACAATGACAATCACCCACCCGAGTTTGCCCAAGGGGGTAAAGTCGTTGTGGTAGTTTACGATGATAGGCGCCACGATGACGGCCACCATATTGACTACTTTAATCAGCGGGTTCACCGCCGGGCCGGCCGTATCTTTCAGCGGGTCGCCCACGGTATCGCCCACCACGCTGGCTTTGTGGCGTTCGGACCCTTTGCCGGTGTTGGCGGCAATGTCGGAGGGTTCGTCTTCCACCACTTTTTTGGCGTTATCCCACGCACCGCCGGCGTTGGACATAAACACCGCCAAGAGCTGCCCGGATACGATAATCCCGGCCAGGAAACCGCCCAAGGCTTCCACGCCAAACGCCAGGCCCACTACCACGGGGGACACAATCCCCAACAGGGCCAAAATAACCAGTTCTTTTTGCGCCGCGATGGTGGAAATGTTCACCGCGCGGGTATAGTCCGGCTTGGCTTTGCCTTCCAGCACGCCGCCTTTAAACTGCCGGCGCACTTCCTGCACAATAAGCGCAGCCGCGCGGCTGACGGCGTTAATCGCAAACGACGAGAACAGCCACGGCAAGGCGCCGCCAATCAGCATCCCCACAAATACAACGGGGTTGGATACCACAATCCCCACCTGCGACAGCAAGGTAAGCACTTTGCCTTCTCCGGCGGCGGCCCACGCGTCGTTTAACAGCCGCTGCACGTTGCTCACGTCCACCATATAGGACGCAAACAGCGACACGGCCGCAATCACGGCAGAACCGATGGCCACCCCTTTGGTGATGGCTTTGGTGGTGTTGCCCACACCGTCCAGGTCGGCCATAATCTGGCGGGCCTTTTTGGTTTCTTCGTCGTTTTGGCCGTGCCAGGACATTTCGCCAATGCCGTTGGCGTTATCGGCAATCGGGCCGAAAGAGTCCATAGCTACGTTGTTGCCGGTCAGCGTCAGCATACCGATACCGGTCATCGCCACGCCGTAGAGGATGAAGTTGAACTTTTCCGACGGGGTCAAACCGTCAATCGTGCCGAAAATCACCACGGAGCAGAAGATGGACGCCGCAATCACAAGCGTGGTCCACACCGCTGATTCAAACCCGACGGCAATACCGGACAGAATGGTCGTAGCCGAGCCGGTGGCCGTGGATTTTTTGATTTCCTGCACGGGTTTGTTTTCCGTACCGGTAAAGTATTCGGTCAGGCGGTCAATGATGATCGCCAGCAAAATGCCGATGGTGGTGGCCGCAAACGGTCTCCACCAGCCGCCGGGCACGTCGGTCATATAGTAGTAGGCCAACACGCCAAAGATGATGACGGAAATGGCCGCGGAAATGCTGTACCCTTTAAAAATGGCTTTCATCGCGTTGCCGGCGGTGCGTTTGGAATCTTTCACCGCATAGGTGCCGATGATGGAGCACAGCACGCCGATACCGCGCACCAAGAGCGGATAGACAATCCATTCGTGGTGGCCGGTAATGCGCCACAGGCCGATACCCAAAATCAAGCCGGATACGATGGTGACTTCGTAAGATTCAAAAATGTCGGCTGCCATACCGGCGCAGTCGCCCACGTTGTCGCCCACCAGGTCGGCCACGACGGCCGGGTTGCGCGGGTCGTCTTCCGGGATGCCCGCTTCCACTTTGCCCACCAGGTCGGCCCCTACGTCAGCCGCCTTGGTGTAAATGCCGCCGCCCACGCGCATAAAAAGCGCCAACAGCGTGCCGCCGAAGCCAAACCCTAACAAAGCATCCGGCGCGGCAATGCCAAAAATGATAAAGATGACCGTTCCGCCCAACAGGCCCAGGCCGTCGGTCAGCATACCGGTTACGGTGCCGGCGCGGTAGGCGATGCGCAAAGCGTCGCCAAAGCTGCGTTTAGAGGCGGCCGCCACGCGCACGTTGGCGTCCACGGCAATACGCATCCCCAACTGTCCCACTAACAGCGAGAACACCGCCCCCAAAATAAACGCACCCGCCCGCCCGAAAGCGGCGATGAGTTTGACGGTTTCGGGGCTTAACCCGGCAAAGCGTTCCATAGAGTCCTGCGACACCGGAACGATGTACACCGATAAAAACAGACAAACCGTTAACAGGCCGATGAGCGGCAGAATGGTTTTCAGCTGTCTTTTGAGATAGGCGTTTGCGCCTTCCCGGATGGCGCCCCATACTTTTTGCATTTCGGGGGTGCCGGCATCTTCGCGGATGACCTGCTTGCGCAGGAACAACGCATATAAAAGCCCTAACACTGCAATAAACAATACGCCAAACAGCGCATATTGCTCAAAGGGTCTTAGGGAGGCTATTCCGTACCACATGTGGCAATCTCCTTTATTACAATGGTAAAACGTCCCCTATATTATAATAAAAATCCGGCGTAAGTTAACTTTTATTCTGGGCCTTTTGTCCCCAGGAAAGAGGGTCTTTTGGCCCTGGTTGCTCAAATGACATTTTTTTATACTTTTATATATGAAAGGATTAAAACGTTTGTTCATGGGTTTTTTGTTGGTGGCTGTGCTCGGTTCGGCCCTTCCGGCTGCGCCGTTAACCCCTTTTTTGGCTCAAGTTTCCAAAAGTGTTCGTCGCTCGGCGCTCGTCCGGCAAAACCCGGGCATGAACCGAATGCGCTGGATGCGGTTTTATTTCCCGAGCACGACGGTGGCTCAGAAGGACGGCGTGTGGGAAAAACTCTACCACGCGTTTAATTCCAAAGACGAGCAGCGCGCGGTGGCGTTTTATCTGTATCAGATGTACATTTCCGCCGCGGCTTACGGACAAATGCCCGGCAGGTATTTGACGATTAACCAGTTGGGCGTATTGGACGGACTGGAAAAGTTGACGACTCCGTTTGATGTACGCAATGTACAGGAATTTTACGAAGACCATAAGCCGGAAATCAAAGCCTGGCTGAAACAATTTTTTAACAAAATCGGGCAAACCTCCTACCGCACCGACGACCCGCGCAACGACGCGACCGAACGGCAATTTTTGCAAATTTTGGCCAACAGTGCAGACGCCCGCGGCCGGGCCTGTTATCTGGTGGAAACCCCGAAATGGAAATCCGCCCTGCGCAAGCAGGACGCCGCCTGGCTGGCCCAGGTGCTGCGCGGCACCGAACGGGAAATCGGCCGAAAAGTAGCCCTGTACAAAATGCCGAAAAGCAGTTTAGCCGCGCTTGATAAACGCGTCGGCAGGATGGTGGGTGGGCAGATGTCCTATTTATTCCGCCCCGCCGGGCAGGAGTGTGCCGCCCGGGCTTATTTAACGGGCAGCGGGCTCTGCCGGCAAATGAAAAGCCAACCCGCCCAGGGACGGCAGATTTCGCGCGTGTATCAGCTGCATTTAAGCCCCACCGATAACGAATTTTTAAAGCCGGCCCGCGGGAACCGGTTCCGTGCCCCGAACGGAAAAGTATATCCGAATTGGTACTATCACGAGGCTATTTTGGTAGTGCTGCAGCACGCCAACCAATACACGCCCGTGGTGTTGGATAAATTTTTGTCCGACAAACCGATTGTGCTGGAAAAATGGCTGACCTATTTTAACCCGAGAATGACGATTATTTACGCTTCGCCTTTCCAACGCTGGGAGGAAACGGAAAATACCCTGGTTCTCCCGGACAAGACCGGCCCAAAAGGCATTTTGAAAGACGGCCGGCTGTATCGCCCGTACCCGGTGGGAAAATAATTTTAAAATTTCCCGCCGAACACAAAACCAATCTGATTGCTCCCGTCCTGCAAGTTATGGGTATAGTTGACCCCGAACGGAAACGGAAAGCGCCACAGTTTGTAGGAAAGCGTTGCCCCGGCCCCGCTGTGGGGGCGGTAGCGTCCGCCCGTGTGGACGTAGGCAATTTCGTAAAACGGCGCGGCCGACAAAAGGCCCGTTTCGTTGCGGAGCAAATAGTAGATAAATGAAACGGTTCCTCCCGCCCCGCGCGTGCCGCGCAAGCGGCGGTCGTAGCGGCCGATGCCGCTTAATAAATCGGTGGAAAAAACTTCTTCGCTGAACGGGGAATTAAACGCGTCCTGCGCGCGCAGTTCCGCCACCAGCATATGGCGGTTTTTCAGTTCCAGCACCCACGTCCCTTCTACCCCCAATTTGGAAATATGATAATCGCTGCCGCTAAAGCGCCCGCCCGCCGTGTAAAAAAGGTTGGCCACATAGCCTTGGCGGGCGTGCGGCAGGTTTTGCAGGCTTTTTTTCTTGTCCGTCAGCCCGTAGCCAGATAACGCCCCCATATTGGCGCCTTTTCTCCGGTCGTCCGTTACGCGCAGGCCGAGGGTGATTTGGTTGTGGTTCCCGCCGTCAAAGCGGTCTTGCCCGTACGTGTAGCGCACATATTCCGGGCGGATAAACGCCCGCACCGTGCGCGAAAGACGGCGCATATACGTAAGGGTGAGTTTCTCCTGTCGGGTATGCACCTGGTCCAACAGGCTGGAGGCGTATTCGTCTTCGTCATCGGTAGTGGAAAACACGCCAAACGTATTGCTCCAGCCGTTTCGGTAGAAGCGTTGGTCCACGCTCAGTTTAGTGTAGTTAAGCGACCAAAAATCGTTGCCCAGGCTTACGCCCGCCATCGTGCTGATGCCGTCCGAACTGCCGCCCACAAAAAAGAAGGAACTTTCCCCTTGCTTAAACAAATTTCCCGCCGCCAGCGAAAGGGCCGCCGCGCTTTTTTTGCCGCCAGCCGCAAACGCCAGCGGAAAAATGTAATAGCCGTCCTGCGCATCAATAAAAATATCGGTTTTGCCCTCTTGCGTGCAGGTGGAAAAATCCAGCTTTTTAAATACGCGCAAGTCGTGCAAATCGTCTTGCGCCTGTTCGTAGCGGTCAGGAGTGAACACGTCGCCGGGTTTTAATAAAAAACGTTTTTGCAGGGTGGCCGGGCTCATCCGCGTGGCGGTGGCGTGCACCTGGCCGACGGTTTGCGTTTGTGCAGCGGAACACACGGCCCAGCCGAAACAGCATAGCAGCAAAAGGGCTTTTTTCATACCCTAAATTATAACTTTTTGACTGATGCCCCCGACGGGAAGTTTTGCATTAGTTGGCGGCGGGCGCGGTTTTGTTATAATATAAAAAACTTTTAGCGGGCGCCGGGCACAGCCCGGGGCCGGACGGAGGGCGTATGGCAAGACGCGACAAAACAAATTATTACCTGGACTTGGCGGATGTCGTTTCCCAGCGGGGCACTTGTCTGCGCCGCCGCTACGGCGCCGTGATTGTAAAGAACGACGAAGTGATTTCCACCGGCTATGTGGGGGCTCCGCGCGGACGCAAAAATTGCAGCGATTTGGGCTATTGCATCCGCCAGCAGTTAAACATTCCCCGCGGCGAGCGCTACGAATTGTGCCGCAGCGTACATGCCGAAGCCAACGCCATCATCAGCGCTCCGCGCGACAAAATGCTGGGCGCCACGCTGTATTTGTCCGGGCGGGAAGTGTCCACCAACGAGTACATCCAAAATTCCAACAGCTGTTCCATGTGCAAACGGATGATTATCAATGCCGGCATTAAAAACGTCATTGTGCGCGACACGCACGACACCTACCGCGAAATTAACGTGCAGGATTGGATTGATAACGACGAATCGCTGATAGGCCAGCGCGGCTATTGACGGCGGCCCGGCAGAAGCATTTTCAAAACGCCCCGCTTATAAGAGCGGGGCGTTTTTAAAAAAGGGCAAAAAAATCCCGCCTTGCGGCGGGTATTTTTTCAAATGGCGGAGTCGACGAGATTCGAACTCGCGGTCTCTGCCTTGACAGGGCAGCGTGTTAACCAGGCTACACCACGACTCCATTGTTTCTTGCTACAGATATATTTTAGCTTAATTTCTAGCACCGCGTCAATAAATTTTAAACGGTGCGTTTTGTATAGGGGAATTAATCAAAATTCCCCCACAAAATTTGTTCCAATTCCAATTCCACCCCGTGTTTTTCTTTCACTTTTTGGCGCACTTGGTCCATCAGGGTTTTGATGTCCTGCGGCGTGGCGTGGTTGAAATTGATGATAAACCCGGCGTGCTTTTCCGACACTTTGGCCCCGCCCACGGACAGGCCGCGCAGGCCGGTGTCGTCAATCAGGCGGGAAGCATAGTCGTTTGCCGGGCGTTTGAACACGCTGCCCGCGGAGGGATAATCCAGCGGCTGTTTTTCCATCCGTTTGTGCAGCACGGTGTTGCGGGTTTCAATCAGTTGGGCAAAGTTGCCTTTTTGCAGTTTAAACCCGGCCGACAGGATAATCAAATCCTGTATGCCCTCTACTTTGCGGTAGGCGTGTTTGACGTCTTCTTTTAACAGCGTGGCCGGGCGGCCCTCGCGGTCAATGACGTCAAAATATTCCAAGCAGTCAAACGTTTCCTGGCCGAACGCGCCCGCGTTCATATATACGGCCCCGCCAATGCTGCCGGGAATGCCGGACAGTTTTTCCATCCCCGCCAGGCCCGCCTCGCAGGCGAGCTCGCAGGCTTTGTCCAGCGCGGCGCCCGCTTCGGCCTTGACGTGTTCCCCGTCCACGCTCACGTGGTTCATTCGTTTGGTGGAGCACGTAATCCCGCCGATGCCTTTGCCGCTTACCAGGATGTTGGAGCCAAAGCCGATGATACGCAGCGGAATGTTTTGCGTTTGCGCCAGTTTCAGCACAAAGCTCCATTCCTCCCGCGTTTGCGGGTACACGTACACCTCGGCCTTGCCGCCGGTGCGGTACGTGGTGTGCCGCGCCATCGGTTCGTCCAACAGGCAGTTTTCGCCAAAGAAATTTTTGAGTTCTGCTTTGTAATCCATACCGTTACCGGACGTTGCTAAAAATTAAGCCCTAACCCGCCCTGCAGCGCGTGGCTGGAGGAAGTTTTGGTGTAGGCCGCAAACATATATACAAACGGGAACGGTTTTACGTTCACGCCGGCGGTGTAGCGCACGTCCCCGTCCGAGGTGGAGCGGGAAGGCAAAACGTCTTTCGTTTTCAGTTCGCCGTAGTCGTATCCGACGCCCACGTACGGGGTTAAAAAGAGCACGTTCATAGAAGCCACGGCCGACAGGGAGTAGTGGTCCGTGGTGTACCAATCGGTGGAGCCGCGGTCGTAAAACCCGCCCAACGAAACGTGAATCGTGTCCAACAGGCCGAAATTGTATTTTAAGCCGCCGCCCAACGATTTAAAACCGTTCATATCGGTTCCGCGCACGACGACACCCAAATCCAGCACCGGGATTTTGGTTTCCGCTGTGATAAAACCCGTGTAGAGGTAATCGTCCGAAGTGATGTTGTTGTTGGAGGACGGTTTAATGGCGCTAAGGGTGGCGCCGATGTCAAACCCGGGGAAAGAGGTGCCTTTCCCGGTGTGGAAATCCGCCACGCCGATTAACGCGTTGATGTCTTTGTTATAGGCAGACAGGTCCGAAGTCGCACGGTAATGCGCGCGGAAATCGTCTGCGATGTTAGCGGCGGAAGCAACTCCCGCCAGGCAGCATAAGCTGAGCACTGCGGCAAAGATTTTTTTCATAGGTCTCCGTTGCGAAATCGCAAGATATATAATATCATAAAAAAAGACGGGGGGATACGTAATCCGCCCGTTGGGGGAACTGATTTTATTTGGGCCGTATAGGAGAATGTATGGTAAGTGAACTAGCTGGAACGTTAACAACACAAAAAATGGATACGGAAAAACTGAAAAACGAATTTTTCCACCCTTCTGCCGCGCCCGTGCCGGTGAAATTCGGCACTTCCGGGCACCGGGGCACGCTGGGGGCCGGGTTTTGCGCATTGCACGCCCGTGCGATTGCCCAAGCGGTGGCCCGTCTGCATAAAGAACAAAATTTAACGGGGCCCGTTTTGGTGGGGGGCGATACGCGCCTGATGTCGGCTGAAACGGCGCGTTTGTGTGCCGAAGTGCTGGCCGGGAACGGCCTGACGGTTATCTTGCCCGATATGCCGCTGCCTACGCCGGTGTTCTCTTTTGAAATTCTAAACGGCCGCGCGTGCGCGTCGTTAAACGGCACCGCCAGCCACAACCCGCCCCAGGATATGGGTTTAAAATACAACCCCTCCACCGGCGGCCCGGCGGACGCGGCCCTTACCGCGCAAATTGAAAAATACGCCAACGAATATATGGCCCACCCGGACCAAATTCAATCCATCCCGCTGGACGAAGCCCGCAAACAGGGGCTGGTCCGCACGGGCGATTTGGTAACTCCGTACGTAACGGCCTTGGCCAAATTTATTGATTTCAAGGCCATTGCCGCCTCACCCAAAAAATTTGCCGTGCACCCCTTGGGCGGCAGCAGCTTGGCTTTTTACCGGGCGATTAAAGAAAAATACGGCCTGAAAAATATGGATATCGTCAGCACGGTGCAGGACCCGACGTTTTATTTTATTCCCATAGACCACGACGGGAAAATCCGCATGGATCCGTCTTCCCAATATCCGATGTCGCCGCTTATTAAACTGGTGCAGGACGGCACGTACGATTTTGCCGGCGCCAGCGACCCGGACGCGGACCGCTTCGGCTGCGCCACCAAACAGGGGGGGCTTATTTCGCCCAACCACGCCTTGTGCGTGATGGCGGATTATTTGTACCGCCACCACAAAGTGCGCGACGCCTACGCCATCGGCCGCACGCTGGGCACGACCGCCCTGCTGGACCGCATTGCCGCCGCCTACAAACTGCGCTTGGACGAAGTAAACGTGGGCTTTAAATATTTTGTGGAAGGCATTATCAAACGCAAATACGTTTTGGCGGGCGAAGAAAGCGCCGGGATGTCCGTCAGCGGTTGGACCACGGAAAAGGACGGTATTTTTGCCGTGTGCCTGCTGATGGAAATTATGGCGGTGGAAGGCGATATCGCCGCGCTGTACGACCGCCTGACCAAGCTCTACGGCACCCCGTACTACACGCGCGTAGACGTGCCCACCGACGAAGAAACCAAAAAGCGCATTAAATCGCTCAAGGCGGAGAATTTTGAAAACCTCCACCAGGTGGCGGGGGAAAAAGTCACCCGCGTGCGCGATACGGACGGCATAAAAGTCTATCTGCAAAGTTCGTGGTTTTTGGTGCGTCCTTCCGGCACGGAAAATATCTTAAAAATCTATGCCGAAACGTTCATCGGCCCCAAACACTTGGAAACGCTGATTGAACAAGCCCAGCGGTTGCTGGCCTAAGGAACAGACGTTTTTGCAAAAAGGCGGGGAATATACCCCGCCTTTTTGTTGTATGCGGTCGGTGCAGCCGCTTTCCCCGAACTTGCCGGAAACAGAAATGATAAAATATACATATATGATGAATTTTATTTATGTGGGATTGGGCGGTTTTGTGGGGGCGGCGCTGCGCTACGGCGTAAGCGCGGGCACGGCGCTGCTGATGTGGCGCGGCCATTGGGCTACGCTGGCCGTGAATGTGCTGGGCAGTTTGGCCATTGGCTTTTTGGCCCCGTATTTTGAAAATCCCTCCCACCCGGCGCGGCTGTTTTTGGTGGTGGGCGTGCTGGGCGGATTTACCACGTTTTCCTCGTTTTCGCTGGATACGCTTTCGCTGTACCACAACCGGGAATTTTTCCTGGCGGCGTGCAATGTGCTGCTAAACGTAATGGTTTGTTTGGCGGCCGTGTGGGCCGGGTTTCGGCTGAACCACGCTTTGTAATTAAAGAATACATAAAAACCCCGCTTCTGATGAAGCGGGGTTTTTTGTCGGTACAAAAGAATCAGGCGCGGCGGTCCATCACGTAAAAACTGCCGTTTTCGTGCTTTTTGGCCAGGCATTTAAGTTCACTGCCGATGTTGCTGACCATCGCAAACGACGTCAGCGGCCGCTTGGTGTTGTGCACAATGCCAATGCCGATAGACAGAAAGTGGAATTTTTCCAGCTCTCCTTTGCGGTTGGTGGACACCATATATCCGTTTTGGCGGTCTTCTTCATTATAAAAGGAAGGGGCCACGGCGTCGGTTTTAGAGGCGATTTCCCGCGCAATGGGTTCGGCTTTGTCAAACGAGCAGACAACGATAAAATCATCCCCGCCGATATGCCCTACAAAGGCGGACGGGTCCTGTTCCGCGGCGCGGACGATGATGTCCGCCTCGGTCTTCAGCACGCGGTCCCCCGCTTCAAAGCCGTATTTGTCGTTAAAAGATTTAAAATTGTTCAAATCGCAATACAGCACCGCAAACGGGCGCCCGCCCGCAATTTCCGCCTCCACCCGCGCCTGGATAGACGGGTTGCCCGGCAGGCGGGTAAGGGGGTTGCAGTCCATTTTTTGTTTGTTGCGTTTTAAAAGCAATTTTACGCGCGCGACGATTTCGTCCTCGTCGGCGGGTTTGGTTAAATAGTCGTCAATATCCAGCCCCAGGCCTTCCAGCTTGGTGGATTTGTCCGTCACGGCGGTAAAAATGATGATGGGCGTATGTAAATAGCCGGTGCGGCTGCGCACTTCCCGCACGACTTCAAACCCGGTCTTTTTGGGCATTTCGTAGTCTAAAATCAACAAGTCGGGGTTTTCTTTGTAGGTTTTTTCAATGGCTTCCTGCCCGTCTTCGGCTTCTATCACGGTAAAGCCGGCATTGGTCAGAATTTCGGATACTAAAAAACGAATGGCGTGGGAATCGTCGGCCAGTAAAATCTTTGCATTGTGTTCCATAAGCATATTAAAATAAATTTGCATTTCCCGCGCAAGAGCCCTATTTCGTATAATTTAACTATGACTTACGCCATTTTATTTATTGGGGTGCTCTTATTTTTGGGGCATATTTTTTCTTCCCTGTTTGAAAAAACCCGCCTGCCGGACGTGCTGCCGCTGATGATTTTGGGCATTGTGCTGGGGCCGGTGCTGAAAGTGGTACGCCCGGAGTCCTTCGGTGAGGCCGGGCAGATTTTTACCACCCTGGCGCTAATCGTGGTGCTGTTTAAAAGCGGGTTGGATTTCCGCATTTTGTCGCTGCGCGGAGCGGTAGGGCAGGGGCTGTTGCTCACCACCGTGTGCTTTTTGCTGATTACGGCCGTTATCGCTTTTATTACGCAGAGCCTTTTGGGCATTCCGCAAATTTACGCGCTGATTATCGGCTCCATCGTAGCCGATAACTCCACCGCCATCATCACCCCGATGCTGGCCAAACTGAAAATTGCCAAAACCACCAAAACCATTCTGTTCCTGGAAGCCAACTTGACGGGGGTGTACTCCATTGTGCTGGCGCTGGCACTATTGTCGGCGGCGTCGCGCGGGGGAACGGTTTCGGCCGGGATGCTGGCGGCCGACGTGCTGAAATCCTTTAGTATCGGCATCGTGTTTGCTTTGGCGGCGGGATTGTTTTGGATGAGCATTTTAAACCGCGTGCGCCGGCTGGAGAATGCCATTTCGCTTACGTTTGCGTTTGTGCTGTTGGTGTACAGCTTAAGCGGGTTGATCGGCGGGGACGGCGCCATCGCCACGCTGGCGTTTGGGGTGGTGGCCGGCAACATCCGGCTGATTAAGCGGCTGTGGCTGCCCAAGCTGGACTACCGGCGCCTGCTGTCGCTGAACAGCGGGGAAAAAGATTTTTTTGATGAAATTGAATTTATTTTTAAAACGCTGTTTTTCGTATTTATGGGCATTTGCCTGCGGCTGGGGCGGGTGGATTTGCTGGCGATTGGGCTCGTGCTGTCGCTGGCCAAGCTGGTGTTCCGCGCCCCGGTGGTGAATTACTGCGTATCGCGCAACATCACGCGGGAAGATTGCTCCGTGATTACGGCGATGTGCCCCAACGGACTGGTCAGCGCGGTGTTGGCGGCGATGATAGCCTCGCAATTGCCCAAAGAGGGGGCGGTCATTCAGGACGTGATTTACGCCGTCATCTTCTTTAGCGTGCTGATTTCCAATTTGATGTCCTTTCGCATTGAAAAGGGAGGCTTGAAATGGCTGGGCAAAGCAATGTTTTTCCGCCACGCGGCGGCCCCCGCACTAGCGGTGCCCGCCCCGAACCCGGCCCCGGCAGGCGAAGCGGCACCCACCGGTGACCCGGCTCAACCCGCGGAAAACAAATAATTTCATCCGACAAAAAACGCCCCGCATTTGCTACGGGGCGTTGTGCTGCTTATAAACCCGGCCTTAAGGTTTGTACACAAACGAAAGCAAACAATCTTTCACGTGGTCCCTCCGCCAGGAAAAGAAGTTTTCCTTATCGCCGCAGGTGCAGTAGTACGGGGTTTTGATGTCCGCGGCGTTCAGCCCGGCCAGCTGGAGCTGGAGGATGATTTCCGTATTTAAATTGACGAAAATTTTGCTGTCTTTGCGCACTACGCTCCGGGCGGAAAACTGGCTGGCGGTATCTTCCTGCACTTCAAAACAGCAACTTTGGATATGCGGCCCCAGCCAGCCGTACAGGGTGCCTTGCGCACCGGCGTCTTTCATCGCCATGGCGGTTTTATAGGGCAGTTGCTTGACTACGCCGCGCCAGCCGCAATGCGCGAGGGCAAACACGCGGGCGGTTTCGTCCCACAGAAAAAGCGGCACGCAGTCGGCCGTCAAAATGGCCGCGCCCCACCCGCCGCAGGACAGCACCCACGCATCGGCTTCTTGCTCGGGCTGGTTTTGAAAGGCCAGTGCGTCCGCGTCCGAACCGATGCGAATGATACGGTCGCTGTGCGTTTGGTGAAAATGCAGGATTTGCGTTTCCGGCACGTTTAATTGGCGGAATACGGCCGTTTGGTTGGCCGCCTCGCGCATATTGCCTGCGTGGCGGGATACGGTTCCGCCCACCAGGCCCAGGGAAAGCATTCGGTTATCGGCGTATATCTTCATATTCTAATTTCTTCAGGCGGACGGCGCCTAATTTTTCGGAAAGTAATTTTTCGGCCAGGTGCTTAAAGCGGGTCGGGTCGTCGCTGGCGTAAAGCTGCACACGGCCTTTGCCGCGGGTTTCCAGCTGGCCGCGTTCGGCCAAAAAGGCTTGGGCGGCGTCGGCCAGGGTGTCGGCCGAGTCCACCAGGCGCACGCTTTTGCCCAAAATGCGGGACAGGACCGGCTTTAACAGCGGGTAATGGGTGCAGCCTAAAATCACGGTGTCGGCGCCGTTTTTTTGCACGGGCTTTAAATATTCCTGCGCAATCAGCGCGGCGGCGGGTTTTTTGCCCCAGCTTTCTTCGGCCAGCGGCACAAACAGCGGGCACGCCTGCTGCACAACGCGCGCTTTCGGCGCACACTTTAAAATGGCTTTGGGATAGGCTTTGCTGCGCACGGTGCCTTCCGTGCCCAATACGGCAATCCGCCCGTTGCGTGTGACGTCCGCCGCCCGCCGGGCGCCGGGTTCAATCACGCCCATGACGGGCACCGTCATTTGGCGGCGCAGTTCCGCCAGCGCCTGGGCCGAGGCCGTATTGCACGCCACCACAATCAGCTTGACCCCCTGGGTTTGCAAAAAACGGGCAATCGCCAAAGAAAATTTGGTTACGGCCGCTTTGGATTTGGAGCCGTAAGGTACATTGGCGGTATCGCCGAAATAAATTAAATCTTCGTGCGGCAGTTTGCGGCGCAGGGCTTTTAAAATGGTCAGCCCGCCCAGGCCGGAGTCAAAAACGCCGATGGGTTGTTTTTTCATAATTCTTATTATAGTAATTTGGATATTGGAACAAAACCCTTTCTTTGTGCTAGAATATCCTTATGTTTAAAAAGAAGATTCTCTGGCTTTTGGCGGTGTGTTTGTGCGGGGCTTCCCTGTGGGCTGCCCCTGCCCGGCAAAGCGCCCCGCTGATTGTGGGGGGCAATTTTTCCGCCCAGACCAATACTTCTTCGCAAACCAAAGTGTTCAACCAAGCGGCCCGCAACGCGGAGATTGCGTCCTTAAACAGCCAGCTGAAACAAAAACGCTTTACGGACGTTATCCGCCGGATTAACGCGCTGACGGCCAACAACTTCCTGGATAACCGCTTTCACCTGTTACTGGCCATCGCCTACGACGGCCTGGGCAAGTACGACGACGTCATCTATTCTGCCGGCCAAGCCATTGCCGTGGCCCCGCAGGATTCCCGCGCCTACATTTTGCGCGGCGGCGCCTATTTGCAATTGGGCGATTATGAACGCGCCCGCATGGACGCCGATACCGCCCTGAAACTGAACCCTTCTTCCCGCCTGGCCCAAAAATTGCAGAGCGATTTGGATGAAAAACTGGCCATCAAACGCAACGAAACGCCGTCCCAGCCCGTTAAAAA
The DNA here is from genome assembly GCA_944325235.1 of uncultured Elusimicrobiales bacterium. Classification (GTDB taxonomy): domain Bacteria; phylum Elusimicrobiota; class Elusimicrobia; order Elusimicrobiales; family Elusimicrobiaceae; genus Avelusimicrobium. The sequence continues at coordinate 17,522 of CALUZE010000001.1, forward strand.
GGAAACTACCCCGCGCTGGATTATGCTGTATTTCCTGGCGGTGTTTGTGGCGCTTCTCTTGTTTATCTATTGGCGCTACGAAGATGTTTTCCACCAGCCCAAGAATGCCTTTTCCCGCCGGGAAGTGGACGTAAAAGAACAGTACGATTTTATCCGCCAAATCGGCGAAGGCGGCATGGGCAAAGTGTACGAAGCGTACGACAAAGTGCTCAAGCGCAAAGTGGCCATCAAACGCGTCCGCCCGGAACTGGTGCGCAGCGCGTACGTGCGCGAGCAGTTCTTGTCCGAAGCGCGCATGGTGGCGTTATTGCGCCACCCGTGCATTGTGGAAATTTACACGGTGATAGAATCCGAAAGCTCCCTGTATTTGGTGTTTGAATACGTGGACGGCCAAACGCTGGAAACCCGCTTGGATATTGACGGCCGGTTGCCGTTTTCCAAAGCGAAACGGATTTTTGAATACGTCTGCCGCGGCTTGCAGTATGCCCACTCGCAGGATATTATTCATTGCGACTTAAAACCCGGCAACATTATGCTGTTTGACGATGACAAAGCCAAAGTGATGGACTTCGGCGTGGCCAAAAAATCGGTGGACCACCAAACCGGCGCCCGCACCGTGGCCGGTACGCCTGCGTATATGGCGCCCGAACAGCAGAAAGGTTTTATGCGCAAACAGTCGGACGTATACTCCTTGGCGCTGTGCCTGTACGAAGCGTTGGTGGGGCAGGTGCCGTGGACGGTGAAAGGCTTTGATATTGCCAACAAAAAAATTGTGCCGGCTTCCAAACTGGCGCCCAATATTCCGCCGGCGGTGGATGGCTTGCTGGCCGACGCGCTGAAAGAGGACCCCAAGGAACGTATCCAAACGATTGACGAATTTTGGAGCCGCTTAAAAGCCATTGATCCGTTGCCGGAAGAATTGGAACAAACGCACTATTAATTTATCCCTATGCAAAAGCCGGGGCAAAATAAATGCCCCGGCTTTTTTGTTTGCCGGCCCCAAATAAAAATGCCGCCCGGCGGGGCGGCATTTAAAAGCAAGTCAGCGGAGTATTTTGCGGGCGGCTTCAAACACGTCTTCCAACGCGCGGAAGATGGGTTTCTCGCCAAAGTGCGGGTCCCACTTCAGTTGGCTTAAGCAGTCGCTCACTACAAATGCCGCCGCGCCTTTGGCTTTGCGTTTGGCGCATACGGCGTAAAAGGCGGCCGCTTCCATTTCCACGGTCAGCACGTCTTTCTTTTGGTAGTGTTTCACTTCTTCTTTGGTCTCGCGGAAGATGGCGTCCGTCGTCCAGTTGCGCCCGATGTGAAAGTTCTTTCCGTCCGCTTTAAGCTGTTTGGCCAGGCGGGAGAGCAGGGCTTTGTTGGGGCGGCTGGTTTCGCGCGCGGTGTAGCAGGGGGAGGTGCCGTCATCGCAGAGGGCTTCGTCGCACAGGACGATGTCGGCCGGCTGCACTTCTTCCTGCAGCGATCCGGCCAGCCCGATAAACACAAATTCTTTCACGCCCAGCGCAATTAACACTTCCAGCGCCATGGTCATCCCCGGCGCGCCGGAGCCGAACTGCGTGACGTAGCACAAATCTTCGCCTTGCAGGGCGTAGATGTCGGCCTCGCAATTGTATTTTTTGTATTTGGCGTGGCTGTCCACATAGCGGGTAAGGGACGAAATGGGGCACAAAATCGCCTTGGAAGGCAGTTTTAGGCCGGCCGCCACATGGCGCACGTAACCGGCGGGGGTGGAAATCTCTTTTAAAGAGGGTTTTTTCGTTTTTGGAAATAGTAAGGTCATATTTTGATAAAATTTACAGGTTGTGCTTTAGCACACTAATACTATACAAAAAAGGAACCGCAAAAGGAACAAGGCTTATGGAACTGATTACGCAGGGAGTCGTTCGGTTAAACGCGTTTTTATGGGGTGCGCCGATGTTGGTGCTGATTATCGGCATCAGTGTATATTTTACTTGGAAATTAAAATTTATCCAAAAGCATTTGTTCCCTGCCATTTCGCTTTCGTTGGCCAAAAGCCGCAGCGCGGGCGCCGTAAGCAGTTTTGGCGCTTTGGTAATTGCGCTGGCCGCTATGGTGGGCACGGGCAACATCGTGGGGGTGGCGGCGGCCGTTTCCACCGGCGGGCCGGGGGCGCTGTTTTGGATGATGCTTTCGGCCTTTTTGGCGATGGCCACCAAATATGCCGAGGCCGTGCTGGCCGTCAAATATCGCGAAAAAAACGCCGCGGGCGAATATGTGGGCGGGCCAATGTACGTGCTTAAAAACGGATTGAATATGAAAAAGACCGCCGTCGTGTTTGCCCTGGCCACGGCATTGATGGGGTTTGCCGACGCGCTGATTCAGACCAATTCGCTGGTAGCCATTTACGGGTCCGTTTTCCGGGCCCCGGCGTGGACGACGACCGTCGTGCTGATTGTATTGACGGCCGCGGTTATTTTGGGCGGCGTGCGCAAAATTGCCGCGTTCTGCAAATGGCTGGTGCCGTTTATGGCGGTGTTGTACATTGTGCTGTGCCTGGCCGTGATCGTAACCCATTTGGAAAAACTCCCGTGGGCCATTGCGTGCATTTTTAAAAGCGCTTTTACCGGCACGGCCGTATTAGGCGGCGCGGTGGGCATTACGATAAAAGAAGCGGTGCGCTACGGTGTGTCGCGCGGGGTATTGTCCAACGAAGCCGGCAGCGGCAGCGGCGCCATTGCCGCGGCGGCCGCGCAAACGCCCAATTCCGTGCGGCAGGGGCTCATTTCGGCCACGACCGTGTTTTGGGATACCTTGGTGATTTGCTTGCTGTCCGGGGTGGCGGTGGTGCTGGCGGGCGATTGGCAGAGCGGCACGCTGTTTGGCGCGCAGTTGGCGGAAAACGCTTTCGGCACGCTGCCGGGCGGGTCGTTTTTCCTGCTGGCGTCTTTGACGCTGTTTGCTTTTTCCACCTTGGTAGGGTGGAGCTATTACACGGCCAAATCGGTGCAGTTTTGTTTAGGCGTACAGGTGGAAAAGCCCGTCTATTGGCTGTGGCTTGCAATGATGTGCGCCGGCGGATTTTTAAGCCCCAAGCTGGTGTGGGAATTGGCCGATACCGCCATTGCGGTGATGTGCGTGCCGAACATTTTGGCGTTGTGGCTGCTGCGCAAAGAAGTGTTTGCCGAAACCCAAACGTACCTGTCCGCGGAGTTATCTTACGCGCACCGTTTGGAACACAAATAGGGCGATAAAAAGCCTTTACAAGCCGGTTGTTAGGTGGTATCATTAGTATATAGGCGAGAGAAAAATGCTCAAAAAATACGAAATTTTAAATAAAAAGCTGACGGAAACCGAATCGGACGCTGCCCAAGTGCTGGTGTACACCAACCCCTCGGTAGAGGAACAGCGCTATTTGGTGGAATCCTGCCAGATTGACGAACACACCCTCGCCTCTGCCCTGGACCCGGACGAATTGCCCCGCTTGGAATTTGAACCCGAACACATCGTGATGATTTACAAACGCCCCAAAAATTATTCCGGCAAAGACCAGCTGGAATTTAAGGTGGCTTCGGTGGGGATGTTTTTGTTTGAAAACAAACTCATCGTGGTCCTGGCCGAAGACATCCCGCTGTTTGTGGGCAAGCGGTTCCATACGGTATCTTCCATTAAAGAAGTCTTTTTGAAACTGGTGTACAATTCCATTTCCCACTACGTGGAACACTTGCGCATTATTCATATGATTTCCGAGGAAATTGAGGATAAAATTACGGAATCTATGGATAACACGTATCTGCTGAACCTGTTCAGCCTGGTAAAAAGCTTGGTGTACTACGCCGAGGCTATTACTTCCAACGGTTTTGTGTTTGAAAAAGCCCGCAACCTTTCGGCCCGTATCGGCTTTGACGAAAAAGACGAAGAAATGCTGGACGATATCATCGTGGAAAATATGCAGTGCAAAACCCAGGCGGATATTTATTCCAACATTTTGGCCCAGTTGTTGGATGCGCGTGCGTCCATCGTAAACAACAATTTAAACCAGCTGATTAAAAAACTAAACGTCATCACCATTTGGATGATGGTGCCTACACTGGTGGTCAGTGCGTACGGGATGAACGTGGCGCTGCCGCTTTCCAACCACCCGGACGCTTTTTGGATGTTGATGGGGCTGTGTTTGATTTTGGTGTGGCTGGTGATGATGTTCTGGCGGCACAAAAACTGGTAATTTTTAACGAACGCACAAGCGGGCTTGGCCCGCTTTTTTAATCTAATCCTTTTTTTCGGGGCGGTTGGATTGGTGCCCCGGAGGCATTTTGGTACACTGTATATATGCAAACTCCCGCTAAACTTCTCGTGTTATCTTGCTGCGCGCCGTGTTCGTGTGCGGCGCTAAAAAAACTGTCGCAGGACGGGGTGGACGTGACCGTGCTGTTTTACAACCCGAACATCTATCCCGCCGCCGAATACATAAAACGCCGCGACGAACAAAAAAGGCTGTGTGAACGGTTGGGCGTAAAATTTGCCGAACTGCCCTACGAGCCCGACGTGTGGGACGCGTGCGTGAAAGGGTTGGAAAACGAACCCGAACGCGGCAAACGCTGCTCGGCCTGTTTTTATTTGCGCCTTAAAAAAGCGGCCGAATACGCCCGCCAACACAAATTTGACGCTTTTGCTTCGGTTTTGGGCGTATCGCCGTATAAGGATTTAAAACAAGTCAACGAGGCGGCCCGCCGGGCGTGGATTGTCACCGGCAAACCGTATGTGGCCATTAATTGGCGCAAGGGCGGGCTGGAAGAACTGCGCCGCGCGCTGATTAAAGAATTTCAACTCTACAAACAAAATTATTGCGGCTGTAAATACAGCCTGCGGAAAAATGAAGAAAAAATGGATTAGATGGGTAGCCGCCGGAGTTGCGGCGGTGTTGTTTTTGTTGGCAGGGGCCGAAACGGGCCTGCGGTGGGCGTCGTCGTCCGATTGGGCGCGCGAATGGGCGCGTCAAAAGGCGGCCGAAATGCTCCACCGGGACGTGCGGCTGCAAAAAATGTCGGTCAGCTTCAGCGGCATTAAGCTGGACGGACTGGAAATTGCCGAACCGGGCGGCTTTGAAGAAGGCACCTTTGTGTCGGCCCAGCGGGTGCGCGTACGCGTGAATTTGCTGGCCCTGCTGCGCAAGCGGCTTGCCGTGCGGGCGTTTATCATTACGCAGGCCGAAGTGAACCTGGTGCGGCGCGAAGACGGCACGTTTAATTTTGACGGCATTGTCCCCGCGGCCGAAGAAAAACCGAAGGACGAAAAACCGTCCGCCTGGCCGTTGGACATCACGCTGGACCGCCTGTCCATGCGGGATATGGCCTTGACGTATACCGATTTGCAGCAACACACCCGGGCGGCCGCGTCGGACGTGGCTTTCCAAATCAGCCAGTTCGGGCTGAAGCAGAAATTTTCGGTGGAAATTAAATCCGTTTTGACGTACGAAACGCAGGGAAAAACCATCAGTGTGCCGGCCGGATTGCAGGCGCAGGCGTATTTGGAAGGGCTAAATTTGGCCCGTGCGTATGTGGAAGTCGGCCGTTTTACGGCGCAGTATAAGGATGCGTCTTTCACGTTGCGTTTGCGGGTGGAAGATTTTACCCGCCCGCTGGTGCACGCCGCTTTGCAGCTGGAAAACGTTACCTCGGCCGTAGTGGCCGAATGGATGGACGACGTGCCGGAGTTTACGCTGCCGGAGCTGTCCGCCGTGGCCGATGCGCGGATTGACCTGCAAGCCCAAAAGGCGGACATCCAACAATTGTCTTTGGAATTGCCGGGCCTGGAAAGCCAATTCGCGGGCGAGTGGGATTACGCCCGCCAACAACCCAACGATTTTGAAACTTCTTTCACGGTTGACTTGGCCGACATCGCCAAGCTGGTGCCCCTGTGGGTGGAAGAATACCGCCTGAAAGGGGAACTGACGGGTTCCGCCAGCCAAAAAGAAGGGGCGCTGACGGCCGATGTCGTACTGGAAAACGGAGCCGGCCGCGTGCCGTACACCGGGGAATTTACCAAAGTGGCGGCGTCGTTCCACGCGCAGGAAAAAGCCGGCCTGACCGAAGGCTCCGCCAGCGGCAGCTTGAGCGGCCGCCTGAACGGGGACCCGTTTAACGGTTCCCTCACGCTGACGCAGCTGCCCGACGAGTGGAAAGCGGACGTAAAACTGCGTGCGGGCCGCGTGGCGCTGCCGCCGCTGGCGCAAACGCCGCCGGCCGATGAAACGCTGTTCGTGGCCGATACCAAACTGCCCGTGGCCGAAAAGGCCGCCTGGCCGCTGCCGCCGGTTTCCGTCAAGGCGGATATTGTGATAGACTCGCTGGATGCCCCGTATATTTACGGGACGGATTTAAACTTCCAGGCCGATTTGACGGGCGTTACGCCGAATTTAAAAACGACGCACGGAAAACTGCGGCTGGATATGGGCAGCGGGGAAATTAAGGACTTGTACCGCCTGACCAACGCCAACGCCGTGACCAAAATTCTGTTCCTGTCCGTCAACGTAGTGGGCAAAGTGTTCAACACGATGAACGTGTTTTCCGTGCTGGACGGATTGGGGAGCGGATTACTTAACGTAATCGGTATGGGTGCAGCCCCCAAAGAGGCCGATTTGGTGGTGCAAACCGTCACCGATCCGGACGGAACCACGCACCAAATTATGGTGCCGTATACGGACCGGAAAATCAGCGGGCGGATGGCGTATGACAAATTTTCCACGGATGTGGATTTTAAACAAGGGCTGGCCAATATTCAAAACGGGATATTCGTGTCCGACACGGTTTCCTTTGCGTTGGATGGCACGACGGACTTTAACAGCGGCAATTTGGATATGACGGTGCAAGCCGCACCCGGCAAACACGAGGCCGACGGCATTATGCCGCTTACGTTAAAAATCGGGGGGACGGTGTCCGACCCCAAAGGCAGTATGAGTGTGATCAGCTCCGTATCTTCGCTGGTGACGCAGGGATTAGGTAATAACTTCGCCAGCCGATCCGTCAAAAAAGGGTTGGGCGGTTTGTTCGGATTATTTAAAAAAGACAAATCCGCTAAGAAAGAAAAACAAACGGACGCAACGCCCGCGGCCCCGGCCGAAGAAACGCCCGTGCAAACGGACGACCTCGCCGAAACGGGCACGCCCGCACCGGCCGATGTGGCAGGTTCCTCCGTACCGAGTGCAGCCGAGCCCGCGGCTGATGAAGCCTCGGCAGTGGTGACGGCGCCGACCGTTTCCGAAGCGGCAAAGACGGGGAAAGCCCCCGCCGAAGAAACAACCCCCGATGAGGAGCCGCCGGCGGAAGAATAGCCCATTCATTTGGCAGACACAAAAAACCCCGGAGCGTTTGCTCCGGGGTTTTTGGTTATTTGATGATTTCTTTTACAATCTTGTAAGGGGCGGGTTTTTTCTTGCCGAGTTTTACGGCCTGCTTAAACAGCTCCACCCCGTCGGCCAAGCGTTTTTTGTCGGACGCGTACAGCGTGGCGATGACGTCGCCTTTCTTCACGGCGTCGCCGGCTTTTTTGTCCAGCCAAATGCCGGCGCCGTAATCAATGGCGTCTTCCATCGTGTTGCGCCCGGCGCCCAACAGCACGCCCGCCATACCGGCGGTTTTGGCGTCAATGTGTTCCACGTACCCGTTGGTGTCGGCCTTCAGTTCAAATTTCAATTTTGCATTTTGGAAGTATTTCACGGGATTGTCCACCGCCTCGGGGCTGGCCCCCTGCCATTTGATCATTTCGCGCAGTTTGGCGGCGGCTTCGCCGTTGGCGATTTTTTCTTCCATCAGGGCGCGGGCCTTTTTGATGTCTTTTACTTTGCCGCTGATGACCAACATATTGGCGGCTTCTTCAATTAACAATTCATAAAAGTCCGGCGCCAGTTTTTTGTCGCCTTTCAAAATCAGTACGGTTTGGCGCATTTCGTTGGCGTTGCCGATGGCGCGGCCCAAGGGCTGGTCCATATACGTAATGAGTGCGCGGCATTTGAGGCCCAACAGTTTGGCCGTGTTCACCAGCGCGCGGGCCAGCTTGCGGCTGTCCGGCAGTTTTTGCATAAACGCGCCGGAGCCGTATTTCACGTCCATTAACAGGCTGTCCACGCCTTCGGCATATTTTTTGGAAAGAATGCTCGCCACGATGAGCGGGCGGCTTTCCACGGTGCCGGTGGCGTCGCGCAGGGAATAGAGTTTTTTGTCGGCGGGGGCCAAGTCCTGCGTTTGGCCAAACATACACACGCCCAGTTTTTGGATTTGGCGGTAGATGAGTTTGACCGGGACGCGCACTTCAAAATTTTTCATAGATTCCAGTTTGTCCAGCGTGCCGCCCGTGTGCCCCAGGCCGCGGCCGGACATCATCGGTACGGCTACGCCCGCGCACGCCACCAGCGGCGCCAGCGCCATGGAAATGCCGTCCCCTACGCCGCCCGTGGAGTGTTTATCCACCGTCGGCATTTTGACGGACGAAAAATCCAACCGTCCGCCCGAATGGGCCATGGCCTTGGTGAACATAGCGGTTTCTTTATCGGAAAGGGGGCGCAAAAAACACGCCATTAAAAAAGCGGAAAGCTGATAGTCTGGCACGGTGCCTTTGGCGGCGCCTTGTGCAACAAAGTTGAATTCTTCCTGCGTGAGGGTCTTGCCGTTGCGTTTCTTGATGATGACATCAATCATTCTCATAGTTTGCTGCCTCCTTTTCCCCGTAAGAGGGGGTGAATTCCAGCATATCATTTTCCGGCGGAAAAGAGAACCCCTCCCGGCGGATAAATATGGGAAAGCGGTGCGGTGTGATTTTTTTAAAAAATCCCGCCTGGCCTGCAAGCGGGATGATACCAATTATTTTCCGTCGTTCAAGGCCAGTTCTTCGCGGATGTTTTGGATATCGCTTTGCGTTTGGTTAATCAATTTTTGCAAACGCGCTTTGCGCGCCGCCACAAAGGACCACGCCGCCATATATTCCGGCATATCGTGGGCGGCGTCCCGGGGATTTTTGGCCTGTTTGTCTACCAGCTTTTTCATGTGGTTCAGCTGATATTGGGCGTTTATCAATTGCTGCAAGCGGGTATTCAGCACATTCAGGCGGGCCTGCAACGTGCGGATGCGTTTGTTTTGCGCGTCAAACAAGAACATACCGACCGAACTTTTCCTTTTCATATCTCCGTTAGGCCAGATGACTTGTTTGTGATTGCGGACCCAGGTTAATTTATTTAATATTTTTTGGGAAGTTTCATCTTTTAAGGAATTATTTAGCAGCCACAAGGCGGCCTTCGGTTCCAAGTACGTTGCGGCGCTCAGCACGGCTTGGGCTTTTTTGGCCGGCAGATAGACGGATGTTTGCATAAACAATTCAAAATCGTTTTCCGACCAGGAGCCGCTCTTAATCAATTGATTTAACAGGCGTCTTTGCACGGTGTAGGCATATTGGCGCAGCGAATCGTTGGCTTGGGGCAGGGCGCCGGCGTCGTAGGAAACGGAGGGAATTTCGTTAAATACATACATATATAATTGGACGAAGTTATGCGACAGGACGGACGCGGCTTCGTCAATCAGCATAATAAACGTTTGTTTTTGCTCGGTGGATAGCGTTTTTTCCTGCAGGATAAAGTCGTACACGTCCGACATGGATTTTTCGGGCTGTTCGGTCAGTTTTTCCATGACTTCTTGGGAAATATAATGCGGGTCGCCGGGATTTTCGGAAAGTTTTACAGGCGTTACGCGTACCTGGTCCCAATTAGGCGTCCCCCAGGAAAAAGACGGCTTTTTGCCTTTTAAAATTTGTTCCCACATCTGGCGGGATACCGTTTGCGATTGCAGCATTTTGTTGGCGTCCCACTTCAGCATTTTGGAGGGGATATCCGGCCGCGGCTTTTCGGCAAGGATTTTGCCCAATACGCGGCTTTCGTGCTGCAAAATTTGGTTGAGTTGCTGGCGGTAAAGTTCTTTGTCTTTCAAGGGCGCGTTGACCGCGGGCTGTTGGGGCAGGGGCAGGCCCAGCATTTTTAAATGGGCGGCCGTGGTGGTAAAATCTTGGGAAACGACCCAGCCCGGGTTTTGGTATAGGGCGCGGCGGACTTCTTCTATAGCGCTGTAGCGGTTGCGCAGGGCCTGTATTTGTACGGAGGATAAACTGTTAGAGGCAAAATTTCCAGGTGCCGTAAAGGAAGATTTCAATAATTGGTTTAAGCTTTGGGTGGGCATTTGGGCCGCCGCGGTGCCGGCTGCCAATAAACAACCCAGCAACAGGCCCAAACAAGAAAAATTTTTCATACGCGCTCCTTATGAATGTTCCTTAATAATAGCATAGAAAAGCTATTCCGTCCAGACAAGGGGCTTTGGACCCAGAACAAGGCGGGACTTTTTGCCCGCGGCGTCTAGGCCTTTTTGGCCGCAAAGCGGTTTTGCCGGCAGTTTAGATTTGATATCATATACTTACCAAGCTATTTTGGAGGAACTATGAAGAAAATTGTCGTACCCGGGTGGATTAAAACCTATATTCAATTCATCCTAGCCAACTGGGTATTTTTTATGTTGATGCGCGGAATTTTTCTGTTTGTATTCCGCACGGCGCTGCTGCCGCAAAATTACCACGAACTGTGGAAGACTTTCTACGTGGGCGCCAAGTTTGACTTGCGCCTGGCCTGTGCGGTAGCTATTTTGCTGGGGTTGTATTTCACCCTGTGCGCTTTCTGGAAGAAAGCCCGCTGCCTGCGCAAAGGCGTGGCCGTGCTGTACGGCGTGATAGAAGCGCTGGTGCTGCTGGTGTACTTTTGTGATTTTGCGCACTACTCCTATATTTCCATGCGCATTAACTACTCCATTTTTAAATACGCCGAAAACGCCCTCATTTCCCTCCAAATGGCTTGGGAAACCTACCCGCTGGTGTGGGGCATTTTGGCACTGGTAGTGTGGGGCGTGCTGTGCGGTTGGTGGGTGAACCGCCTGCAGAAAAAAGCCTTCGCGCAGGAAGACAACTACCGCTGGAAAGGCAATTTGGGGTGGTTCTTCGTGGGGCTTTTGCTGACGGGTGCTTGTATGTTCGGCCAGCTGAGCCAATACCCGTTGCGCTGGAGCAACGCCTATCACTCTACGAATAACTTCATCTGCAACCTGACGCTGAACCCGGTGCTGAATATCTACGATACGGCCCGCTTTGTAAAGGCCGACAGCTACGACGCCGAAAAAACGGCCCGGTACTATGATGAAATTTCCCGCTACCTGGGTGTAGACAAACCCAACAAAGATACCCTGAATTTTGAACGCGTCATCGCCGCCAAACCGGCCGACCAGCAGAAAAATTACAATGTGGTGATTATCTTTATGGAATCGCTGGCGTGGAACAAAATTTCCATGACCAACCCGGATATTGACCCGACCCCGTTTGTAAAAGAACTGGCGGACAAATCCATTTTGTTTAATCACTTCTTTGCGCCTACCTCGGCCACGGCCCGCGCGGTGTTTGCCACCATCACGGGCATCCCGGACGTAACGTCCTTTAAAACCAGCTCCCGCAACCCGCTGATTGTGGACCAGCACGTGGTGGTCAACGCGCTGCGCGATTACGAAAAATACTTCTTTATCGGCGGCAGTGCCAGCTGGGGCAACATCCGCGGTATTTTGGAACATAACCTGACCGGCGTGCATATGTACGAAGAAGGCCACTTTAAAAACGAACACCGCAACGACGTGTGGGGTATTTCCGACCTGGACCTGTTCCGCGAAGCCAACCGCATTTTAAACGAAGAACAGCAAAAGGAAAAGAAACCGTTCTTTGCCGTCATTCAAACGTCGGGCTACCACCGCCCGTATACGATTCCGGACGACAACGCCGGCTTTGAACTCAAAGACATTGGCGAAGATTTGGCCCACAGACGCAGCTTTGTCAGCGTGGCGGAATACAACTCGCTGCGATTCTCGGACCATGCGCTGCATGAATTCTTTAAGCTGGCCGAAAAATCCGATTACTATGACAACACGGTATTCTTTATCTTCGGCGACCACGGTTTGTCGGCCCCGCAGTCAGAAAATATGCCGCGAGGATATGTGGAATTAAACTTGATTAACCACCAGATTCCGCTGATTATTGCGGGTAAACCGATTGAAAAACCGCAGGTGATTGAACGCACCGCCAGCCAGGTGGATATCCTGCCGATTGCCATGGGCCTTTTGGGCCGGCCGTACTTCACCCGCGCCATCGGGCGCGACGTGCTGAGCGACCCGTCCTTGGAGCCCGGTTCCCTGCTGTACGGTTGGGCCAGCTCGCCGGCTACCGTCGGTTTTGTGCAAGGGGAATACTATTATTTAAGACAAGGCGACAAAGAAGGCCTTTACAAATACACGGCGGACAATTATAATGAAGATATCTCAAAACAAGACCCCAAACGTTTTGAACATATGAAAAATATGGCGCTTGGGCTGTACGAGACTTCTCGCTATCAGTTCTATCACAACCAAAAACGCGACGAGCGTGACGATTAGGAGAGTATATGAACGGACTTTGGATTGCAGTTTTATTAATTGTTGTTTTTGTGGTGTATGCCGTGTCGGTATACAACGGGTTTATTGCGCTTAAAAACCGGGTGAACGAAGCCTGGAGCGATATTGAAGTGCAAATGAAACGCCGCTACGATATGGTGCCCAACCTGGTGGAAACCGTAAAGGGCTACGCCAAGCACGAAGCCGGCACGCTGGAAAAAGTTATCCAGGCGCGCAATATGGCCATGGGCATGCATGAAAATATGAAGGAGATTTCCGAGTCCGAAAATATGCTTTCCGGGGCGCTGAAATCCATTTTTGCCCTGTCGGAAAACTACCCGGATTTAAAGGCCAACGCCAACTTTATGGAACTCCAGCGCGAACTGCGTGACACGGAGGACAAACTCCAGGCCGCCCGCCGCTTTTACAACGGCAACGTGCTGGCCTACAACACCAAGGTGGAAATGTTCCCCAGCAACATCGTGGCTTCCATGTTCCATTTTGACAAGCGCGATTTCTTTGAACTTGCAGAAGATGAACAGGCGGCCCGCGACGCGGTGAAAGTGCAGTTCTAACCTTCCTTATGGCTACGATTTACGACCATATTGAACAAAACAAGCGGCGCACCTGGCTGCTTGTTTTGTTGTTTCCGCTGACGTTTGCCGCACTTGGATATGTGTTTTTGCTGGGGTGGATGCATTTTTCTACGGCCCATTACCGCTACGACGCCCAACAAGACGCCTACTACCAGGTGTACGAGGCCGAGGAACCCAATATATGGGTAAAAGCCAACGAGCGGGCCGTGCAGGTGCTGCCGTGGCTGTGGGCGGCGGCCGTGCTGTGGATTATCGTTGCGTATTATGGCGGAAGCTCGTGGCTGATTAGCTCCGTGCACGGCATAGAAATCCACCGCGAGGACCAACCCGAAATTTACCGGCTGGTGGAAAATTTGTGCATTGCCCAGGGCTTGCCCATGCCGCGGATTTACATTATTGACGACAACTCGCTAAACGCGTTTGCCACCGGGCGGGACCCGGAACACGCGTCCATCGCGCTGACGAAAGGCATCGTGCTGAAGCTGGAACGGGCGGAACTGGAAGGCGTGATTGCGCACGAACTTTCGCACATTCAAAACCGCGATATCCGCCTGATGCTCATTACCGTGGCGGGGATTTCCTTTTTTACGTTTCTGTCGGAAATGTGCTTTCGGATAGGACTTTCCAGCGGCAACAGCAGCGGGAAAAACAAAGGTGCGGCGGCGTTATTCTTTTTTGCGCTGGGCGTCTTTTTGGCCATTTACGGCTACTTGATTGCGCCGCTGATTCGGCTGGCCGTGTCGCGCGTGCGCGAATACCAGGCCGACGCTTCCGCCGCGCTCATGACGCGCCACCCGGCCGCATTGGCCAGTGCCCTGCAAAAAATCAGTGTGGACCCGCGGGTGGAAGTGCTGGACGAACACGCCAGTATGTCGGCCATGTGCATTGCCAACCCGTTGGCGAAAGGCACCCTCTTTACGGCAATATCCGGGCTGTTTGCCACGCACCCGCCCATAGAGGAGCGCATTGCCGCCCTGCGGGATATGGACGGCCGCATTTAAGGCGAATGCGTTTAATACACAATACATATCAAAACCCCCGGTTCCGTTTGGAAACCGGGGGTTTTTGTCAGACGTAAATTATTCCATTACTTTTTCCAGGCTGGGGTCAAAGTCAAAGTATTCATACGGCTCCAGTTCAAACATTTTGGCCAGCAGGTTCAGCGGGATAACGCCCGTAATGGTGTTGAAATCGCGCGCGGCGCTGTTGTATTTTTTCTTGGAGTTTTGCACTTTGCTTTCGGCATGGATGATACTGCGCTGGAGTTTTAAGAAATGTTCGTCGTTTTTCAGTTCCGGGTGGTGCATGGCGGCGGTAAAAACTTTTTTGAACTTTTGGGTGATATCGTTTTCCAGCCGCACGCGCTCTTGCAGAGAGGCCGTTTGACGGCAGGCGTCTTTAAGGTTGGAAAGTTCGTAAATAAACGAGCGTTCCAGTTCGTTAAATGACGCAGCCGACAAAGCCAGGCTGGGGATAAGTTCCGCGCGGTTCTTCATATTGTTGTCCAGCTGTTGCCACGCCCGCGCGGCGGCTTTGTTAAGCGCTACAAATTTGGCATAAGCAAACATCAGCAGCACTACCAGCATACACATCGCCCCAAACAAGAACCAAATCACCATATTTCATCCTCCCGGTTGACGAACGAACCTATTATAATTACAATGAAAGTAGCGGTTTAGCTACTAAAAGTATAGATATTAACCCGAAAGAAATCAAGAACCGCCGGGCGGCACGTTCTGCGCCGCGGGTTAATAGATGGTTTCTTATGTTGTGCCGGCAACAGCCGGGATTGTAGTTCTTAAAATTCCAAACGGAGGGTTCCATGTTACTAACGATATCGTCGTTTGTCGGGTTTACGGCGCTCGTACTGGGGTTGTCGTATTACTTGACGAGAAAGAAAGACGCAACTTCCTCGGAAGGCTATTTCTTGGCCGGAAGAGGACTGACGGGCTGGGTGATTGCGGCCTCGCTATTGCTGACCAACTTGTCTACTGAACAGATGGTGGGCTTAAACGGACAGGGATATATGTTCAATATGTCGGGGATTGGCTACGAACTGGGCGCTTCACTGGCGTTAATCATCGTGGCGTTTTTCTTCCTGCCCCGGTATTTAAAAAAAGGTTACGCTACCATTCCGGATTTTGTGGGGGACCGGTACGATTCCGCGACTAAGCAGTTTGTAAACTTCTTGTTCCTGGCGGGATATGTGCTGATTTTGCTGCCCACGGTGCTGTATTCCGGCGCTATCGGGATGGGCGGTATTTTTAACATTATGGATACCTTCGGCCTGTCTGAAATGACGGCCATTATTATTGTGGTAGTGGCCATTGGCGTGCTGGGCTGCTTGTATACCATTTTCGGCGGGCTGCGCATTATGGCCATTGCCGATACGCTCAACGGTATCGGGTTGATTTTCGGCGGATTAATGGTGCCGCTGTTTGCCTTGGCGTATGTGGGCGGCGGCGATATTTTGGGCGGATTGACGGAAGTGGTCCGTTCCCATCCGGAAAAATTCAATGCTATCGGCGGCCCGAACGACCCCGTTCCGTTTGCCACAATGTTTACGGGGATGTTTTTAGTCAACTTGTTCTACTGGGGCTGCAACCAGACAATTATTCAGCGCGCGCTGGCGGCCAAAAACTTGAAAGAAGGCCAGAAAGGGTTGTTCCTGGCGGCCATCTTTAAGTTAATCGGCCCCATTTATCTCATCATTCCGGGGATTGTGGCGTTCCATATCTTCCAGGATAATCCGCTGAAAGTGGGCGATATGGCCTACCCGATGCTGGTAAATAAAGTACTGCCTTTCTACCTGATCGGTTTCTTTGCGGCGGTGTTGTTCGGCGCCATTTTGAGTTCGTTTAACGCGGCGCTGAACTCCACGTCCACGCTGTTTATGTTAAACGTCTATAAGCCGCTTATCAAACCGACCGCTACGGACGAAGAACTGGTGACCAAAGGCAAATACGTGGGCATTTTGCTGGCCATTTTCTCTATGTGTGTGGCTCCGCTGATTGCCATGGCGCCTTCGGGTTTGTTTAACTACCTGCAAATGGTAAACGGTTTTTACAACGTGCCGATTTTCACGCTGATTATCTTCGGTATGCTTAACAAAACCGCCCCGGCGTGGTCTGCCAAAGTGACATTGATTTTCTTTATGGTGGGCTACGGGCTGACCCAGCTGGGGGTGATTAAAACCAACATCCACTTCCTGCATATTTTGGCCATCTTGTTTGTGATTTCGGTGGTATTTATGTACATTACCGGCAAACTGTGGCCGGCCAAAAACCGCTATGACGACGGCAAGGATTTGAACATTGTAGATACGACGCCGTGGAACTTGCGCTTTACGGTGAGTATTGCCATTATTCTGTGCGTGTTTGGGTTGTATGTGCTGTTCTCCAAAGCGGGGATAGCGGCCTAAAAAAGTTTGTGGCGTATAACGGGCGGAAAATTTTCCGCCCGTTTTTTGTTGCCTCGGGGGAAAACTTGTTATAATAACTACACGGAGGGAACCCTTTATGAACGAAAACCGCATTAACATTATGGGGCCGGATATCCCCGTTGCGCCGCAGCCGGCCGCACCCGAAGAACCCAAGGTGGAATATGCCTCGGTTCCGGAACGGTTTGTAGCGCTGCTGATTGATTACGGCGTGGTGTTTATCCCGGTGAGCCTGATTTTGTGGGTCTATTTAAAGATTTCCGGCCCGTTAGACGGCATTTGGCCGCCGCTTTTTTTGCTGCTGGGCCTGAACTTTTTGTTTGTGTTGTACGAAGCCGTTTTTTCGTGCGGGGACCGGGTGACCCTGGGCAAATCTCTGGTGGGGATTGCCGTGATGAAAGCCGATTTAAGCGGCCCGATTTCCTTCCCGCGGGCGTTTTTGCGGGCGATCGGGTACTATGTCAGCGCACTGTTGCTGATGTGCGGGTTCCTGCTGGCGTTTTTTGACGACCGCCGCCGCGCACTGCAAGACCACTTGGGCGGCAGCGTGGTCGTGCGGGTGCGTGCCACCTTGTGGGGGGAACGCGTCGGCGTTCAGTTCGTGGGTGCGTTGTTGCTGGTCGCGTTCGGCTGGGTGTTTTACGATCAGGTGCTGGGCGGCGGTTCTTTAACCCAACAAGCCTATATCCGCCAAGCCGAAAAACAGCTTAGAAACATCGCCTTGCTGGAAGAAGCCCACTATAATCGTTACGGACATTACACCAACGATTTGCTGCGCTTGTCGCTTTTATCCGGCGACCCGGTGCAATTCCAGCGGGATACGCAAAAAGTGCTGTACCACAAAGGGTTTAAAATCGGCGTACAGGGCGATACGTACAAAATTTCCGCCCGTGCGCAAGACGCCGGGCATACGCCGGTGTATTTTGCGCCGCGGCAGCCGTAAGAGGTACATTGGTTTTATAGAACCGGGCCCTAAAAGGCCCGGTTTTTTATGAGTTTTTTCAGGGAATGGTCCGTTTATAGCGGGCCGGAAATTTGCTTTGCCTCGGGCTGCCGCCGTGCCACACGGGGTGCGTGTCAAACGAACTGTATCGGCGGGCAAAAGGCCAATAGAAAAGCGGCTCTTGTGTGGCAAAAGCAATTCCCGCCACCCGATTGCCCCAATAAAAAACCCCGCTTGGATAAGCGAGGTTTTTGGTTGCAACAGTTAAAACTATTTTTCCACTTTGATGCCGCGGAATGCCCGGTACAATACGGCCAACAGCCCGAAAATGACGTACAGGGAAAATACGATGAAGATGACGTCCTGCGGGAATCGGATTAACATCACGACCAAAATCACCAACAAGAGCAGCATCCAAATGCTCAGGCGTTTTTCGCGTTTGGCTTTAAAGGCCGCATACGGAATATTGGATACCATCAGCAAGGACAAAATCAACATCGCAAACCAGACGAAGTTGTACAGGTGCGGCAGGTAAATCGTCAGCAGGTGAATGTTGCGCCCGGCGATGTCGCCTTCCATAATGCAGTAGGAAATGGCAAACGAGGCCAAAAGCGCCGCCGGCGCCGGAACGGGCAGCCCGGAGAAGTATTTTTTAGAGCCTTCCCCCGCGTGGGCCATCGCGTTGAATTTAGCCAAGCGCAATACGCCGAAGCACGTATATACGCACGCAATCGGCGCGCCCCACAGCGGCTGCAGGTGGAGCACAAAGAAATACATCAAAAAAGCCGGCGCGGCACAGAACGAAACCGTATCCGCCAGCGAATCCATTTCCACGCCAAAATCGCTTTCGGCGTCCAGCAGGCGGGCGATGCGCCCGTCAAACATATCAAATACGGCTGCAGCCAAAATCAGCCAGCCGGCCTGCACAAAATTGCCGCGTGCAGACGCCAAAATAGAGAAAAATCCGCAGGCTAAATTGCCCAGCGTAAACAAGGAGGGCGCCGTCATGGCACCGGTGTGTTTAAGTTTTTCTACGACTTTGGTTTCTTTGTTTTCTTCTTGCATAAAAGCCTCTATTTCCACAGCCCCAATACGGTAATGCCGCCCTGCACTTTTTGGCCTTCTTTCACCAAAATGCGCACGGCTTTTTTGGGCAGATATACCGCCACTTGCGAGCCAAAGCGAACCAGCCCCAAGTGCCCGCCGATTTTAATTTCCTGCTGGGGTTTCACCCAGCATTCAATGCGCCGGGCAATCGCGCCGGTGATTTGTTCCACGTGGGCGAATTTGGCCGGGTCGCCGTTTTTAAAAAGCTGAATCAGGTTGCGTTCGTTTTTGTCGGCGGCGGGGTTGTTGGCAAACAGGAAGGTGCCTTTGTGGTAAAAAATTTCACCCGTTTTGCCGCTTACGGTAGAGCGTTGGATGTGCACGTCAAAAATGGACAGGAAAATGCGGATGACGACCGAGTTGGGGTCGTCTTCCGTTTTGATGGAAAGGACGGTGCCGTCCGCCGGGCAGGCGATTTCGTCATCGGCGAACACGGTGTCGCGCTTTGGGTCGCGGAAGAAAAACGCGCAGAAACAGCCGGCCAGCAAGCACAGCACGCCCAGCGTGCGCAGGTCCAGGAACAAAAGTACCGCCGCGGCAGCCACCGCGATGGCAAAGAATTTAAGCCCTAAAGGCAAAACGGTATTAACCCAATCAAAACATTTGGTAAGGGTGCGGGTGATGTCTTCTAACATAATAATTTACTGGTGGGTTTGATTGAATGGCAGGAAATTGTAAGTGGGCAGGGGGGGACTTGAACCCCCACGACCTTGCGGTCAACAGATTTTAAGTCTGTCGCGTCTGCCATTCCGCCACCAGCCCTCTTATGCAATTATTTTAACAAAAAATCACGACCTTTGCACTGTTTTTATGCAAGGGGGCAAATTACTTATCAAACGTTTTCAGCCCGTTATAAAACTTCCGGCAGAAAAGCGTCTTTACCCCCAGGCTTTTTAGGGCTTCTTGCAGTTGGCGGTCGTCCGTTACGGCAATCACGCGCGTGCCGCTTTGGTTCAAAAAATCGGCGCGTTCGTAGATGATTTGGTCGGCCGAGTCCTCCTCCGAAAACGAAATATGCACTCCGCCGCGGTACAGCGGACCAATCGGGCGGAAGGACCCGTCAAAAATCACCTCGTACTGGTGCATAGAGTAGTGCTCATCTTGCGAGATTTCGCTTAAAAAATCAAGGAAATCCGCCGTTACTTCTTCTTCCGAACGGGCAAATTCATACAAAAAGCTGCGTACCAGGTTCAGCCCGTCAATCAAGTACACAGTCGGTTTGGTGGTCAGATACATACGTGTATTGCCTTTGGCGCATAAAATTGTTATAAGAAAATGATACAATATAATGCTAATTTACCAAAAGCGTTCTTTGACAATTTCCGTAACGGGGGTGTAATAGATTCGACGGGTATCTGTTGCCGCCCGGGAGCAAGTGCCGGTTGGCCAGGCCGGCTAAAATAGGGCCACACAAATAACTAACGACAATCAAGTCGCTTGGGCTAACGCTTAGTCCCACCGCGCCTTTGGTGTCTTCCATACGCTAAAGGGCCGCGGTTATTATATGGAATGCGGCAAAGCGGGCGCGGTTCGTCCGGCTTTGCCTAAGACCCACGAACCAAACCGCAAGCGTGCCGCTCTGCGCTTAGCTTGCGGTTAACCAAGCAGAGCTAAACTTGTAGTGCCCGGTTGGAGAGGATGTTCGGACGGGGGTGCGAATCCCCCCACCTCCACTTTTATTTGTGTGTTCGGCGGCGGATGAAATAAATCCGGCCGTTGGCGTGTTATATCAGGGTACGGAAATTGCCAAAAACGGATGTTACCTTTTTCACGGGAGAGTGTATGGCAGCTGAGATTAAATTCGGAACCGACGGTTGGAGAGGGGTGATTGCGTGGGATTTTACATTTGAGAACGTCCGCCGTATGGCGCAGGCCTTGGCCGATTACATCAACGAAAACGCCCCCAGCGGCGAAGACGGCAAACTGCCTAAAATTTTTGTCGGGTACGACCGGCGTTTTATGTCGGATATGTTCGCGGCCGACATTGCCAGCATTTTCCGCTCCAATAAAATTGACGTTACCCTTTCTTCCTGCCCGATTTCCACGCCGGTGGCGGCGTGCCTGAGCCTAAGCAAATTTTGGATGAGCATTATGGTGACGGCCAGCCACAACCTGGCCCAATATAACGGGATTAAAATCAAGCTGGCCGGCGGGTCCGCTTCGTCCCGCGTGACCAAAGAAGTGGAAGAATTTTTGGACCAAAATTCCGTGCTGTTCCTGTATGGGCAGAAAGCGGAACAGAAAGATTTGACCGACGTGTATTTTAAGTATGTGGCGGCCCACGTGAACGCCAAAAAATTAAAAGCGTTCAAGTCCAAGGTCGTCATAGATTATATGTACGGCGCGGCCGCGGGATACCTGGAAAAGTTCCTGCCTGCCAAACAGGTAATTGCGCTCCATTGCGAGCACGACCCCACTTTTGGCGGCGGCCAGCCCGAACCGGTGGAAAAGAATTTGACCTTGCTCAAAAAAACCGTACTGGAAAAGAAAGCCGCCCTGGGCGTGGCCTTTGACGGCGACGGTGACCGCGTGGCCCTGGTGGACGAAAAGGGCACCTATCTAACCCCGTGTATGATTGCCGCCGTGCTGTGCCACTATCTGGTGAAGTACAAAAAGCTGAAAGGCAAAATCGTACAGACGGTTTCTATGGGCTATCTGCTCAAGCGGATTGCCCGCAAATACGAAATGCTGTTTGAAGAAGTGGGCGTTGGCTTTAAAAACGTGGCCGAACGGATGAATTTGGACGATGTGGCTTTTGGCGTGGAAGAATCGGGCGGATTTGCCTGGAAGGGCAACCTGCCGGACCGCGACGGGCTGACGGTGGCCTTGGCCTTTTTGGACATTATGGCCACCACCGGCAAAAAAGCCAGCGAACTGTGCGCCGGCGTGACGCAGGAATATGGGGCGTCCGTCTATATGCGCAAAGATTTGCCGCTTGCCAAACCGGTGGATAAAAACGTAATGGCCGAAAAAATGCGCAAAAAACTGCCTAAAAAAATCAACGGCCGCCGCATTGCGGAAACGTTAACGTTGGACGGACTCAAAATTATTTTTGAAAATGACGAATGGCTGTTGTTGCGCCCGTCCGGCACCGAGCCGCTCTTGCGCATTTATGCCGAAAGCGCCACCAAAAAAGACACGCAGGCATTGTTGGATTTTGGGGCAAAACTGGTAGCCCCTTATCAAAAATAGAGGAGTTCATGGTAAAGATTGCATTAGTGGACGATTCGGTTATTTTACGTTCCGCCATTAAGAACGTGTTGGAATCGTCCGGCTTTGAAGTAGTGTTTGAAGCAAACGGTTCCGCGGAGCTGTTTTCCAAGTTGGACGGCAGCGGTGTGGGGCTGATTTTGCTGGATATTTTCTTTCCGACGGAAAACGGCTTGGATATTTTGGCCAAACTCAAAAAGCATATGCCGCAGGTGAAGGTGCTGATTGTCACCGGGCTGCGGCAGGATACCATCTTGGCCGAAGCCCAGCGCTTGGGGGCGGACGGTGTGCTGTACAAGCCGTTTGACACCGACGAGTTGCTATCCGCCATTCACCGTTTGACGCACTGATTTGGCTGTTGCAAAAAAGCGCCGCCCGGCAAATAACCGGGCGGCGTTTTTGTTTGTTCTATCAAAACAGGCGGCAACCGGGTTGTTCCCAAAGACAACCCCGCTGATAGAAAATTACAGTTTCAGCCACTTAAATTCAAAAAATACGACGACCGAAAAGAACACCACCGGACCCCAGCCGGCCAGGAAAGGGTTGATGTAGCCGTTTTCGCCGATGGAGGTGAACATGGAAATCAGCCACCAGAAAGTAAACGCGATAACCAGCGAGGCGATGATGTTTAAAATTTTGCTTTTGCGCCGCAGGCTGATGGCAAACGGCATACCCAACAGGCACATAATCAGCGTAACAAACGGCGTGGCCAGTTTGGATTGCAGCATCGTCTGCGCCGAATAAGACGCCAGCCCGCTGCGTTTAAAGAAATGAATGCGTTTGTATAATTCCCGTATGCTTAACAATTTGCCGTCCGTACGGTTCACGGACATTTCCTGCGGGTTCAAGTTCACCGGGGATTCGGCCGTTTCAAACGCTTGCTCGGTGGTGTCCATCGGGTCCAAAAAAGTGCGCTGTACCCCTTTGGAAAACAGCCAGCTTTCGGTTTGCGGGTCCCACACCATCTGGTCGGCCACAATTTGCTGGGCAATATCCCAGCCCGCGTCGTACGTATCCAGGGATACGCGGTTCATCGTACCGTCTTTTAAATTTACTTCTTTGGCAAAAAGCATTTGGTTGGGGGACACTTTTAAAATGACGTCCTGTTCCGTATCCGGGTGGTAGGATTCGGAGGGATTAATGCGGGTGTTGTAAATTTCGGCGGATTTTGCGTTTAGCGGCGGAATGATGAATTCCTGCAGGGCCATCGTCAGCAGTACGACCAGCAAAATACAGCTGATGACGGGTTTGAACAGTTGGCGCGGGGCAAAGCCGCTGGCGATACAGGCGGTCCATTCCCCGTTGGCGACCATTTCCGAAATGACCGAGATGGCCCCCAGCAGGCACGCTACCGGCATAATGGTGGCCAGCCAGTTGGGGAATGTGGTGATAGAATAGGAAAGCAAATCCAGCATGGTGGTGGTGCCGTTGCTGAGGTTTTTCATTTTTTCAAAGGTGTCTCCCAGCACGACCAAGGTGGTAAATACCCCCAGCGCAAAGAAAAACGGCCCCCAAAATTTACGGGCGATATAGAAATAAATCCGCATCAGATGTTCAACCTCTTTTTCCACAGGTATTTAGCGGCAAAAATGCCGACGACAATCGGTATCCAGGGGCCCGGGTAGGCCAGCCAACTGTATTTGTTGCCCAGGGATAAGCCCATCGTCATCAGCAAATAAAACGTAAAAATGATAATCACGCTGCACAGCATGCCCCAGCCTTTGTTGGTGCGCTTGCCGAACGAAAACCCGATCGGGCAGCTGACGAACAGCAAAATAATGGGGGAAATGGCCAACACGTTGCGCATGCTGATTTCGGTGCGGTACTCGTTGATGGTTTCCTGGTCCAGCGGTATTTGACGCATGCGGCGCAGCAGCTTGGTGGTGGACATTTCGCCCACGCGCAGCCGGCGGAATTGTTCTTTAAGCAGCGAAATACTCATAACGTATTTGTCAAAATTGGCGGCGATGAACAACGTGGGGTCTTTTTCGTCCAATCGCTGCATTTGTCCGTCTTCCAGCTGCAGGCCGATGGCCGTGTCGCTCAAAATCACTTTGCCGCTGGCGGCGTTTACTTTGGTGCTCAGGGCGCCTTCGTCGTTGCGTTTAATCAGGTGGATTTGGCGGGCGAGGTCGGTGTGTTTGTCCAAGCTTTCCAAATACAAATCCCATTCGCCCAGGTTTAAAAATGTTTTCGGTTCCAGGTTTACTTTGGTGATTTTGCTGCGGGCTTCGGCGCGGCGGTCCAACAAACGTTTGTAGCTGCGGGGGGTAAACCAGTTGCTCATCACAATTAAAATGACCGACAGCGACACCGCACAAATCAAAAGCGGCCGGATAATTTCTTTAAACGAAAATCCCGCCGCACGCAAGGCAATCAGTTCGCCGTGTTCGCTCATATTGGTTAGGGTCAGCAAAATGGCAATTTGGAAAGCCATCGGCGCACTTAAGCAAAATACGTCCGGCAGTACGTTAAGCAGCGACGACGCCACCCACCCCCAGCTGGTGCCGTACGTCATAGCCATATCCAAAATGCGGATGAACTGGTTCATAAAAATGACAAACGTCAATATCCCCAGCACGCCCACAAAAAACGTCAGCAGGCTTTTAGCGATATATTTGGTAAAAATGCCGATACGCATATATCTTATTCTAACAAAATATCACTCGGCCGAGTAAGCCCAATTGTGCAGAGCCGCCGGGCCTACCCCCGGTTGGGCCTTTTGGCCCTGGTATCCTGTGCCCAAGGTCGCTATAATACAAGTATGAAAACGTGGATTACGCTGGCTTGTTGTCTGTTTAGCACCCTATCCCTTTGCTAATGTGCGATAAAGAAGTAATAGAAGTGTAAAAAATTTTGCCGTTCCTATCCGGCACTTAGGGCTGTGTC
>CALUZE010000002.1 GCA_944325235.1 uncultured Elusimicrobiales bacterium
AAAAAGCGCAAAGAAAAAAACCTGTTTACCGATAAATCCATGGGCGACCCCATTGAAGTGCGCGAACTGATGAGCGAAGGCGACGAAGCGCGCTGGGTCAGCCAGAACATCAAAGCGCTGGTGGACGAAGGCGCGAGCTTAAAAGAAATTGCCGTGTTCTACCGCACCAACGCACAGAGCCGCAGCTTTGAAGACTATTTCCGCCGCTATCAAATCCCGTACCGCCTGGTCGGGACGGTGCGCTTCTACGACCGCAAAGAAATTAAGGATATGATGTGCTACGCGCGCATTTTGATTAACCCGGCCGACAACGTCAGCCTGCTGCGCATCATCAATACGCCCACCCGCGGCCTGGGCAAAGTGGCGCAGGACCGCCTGCTGGCCTACGCGGAAGAAAAACACATTTCGCTCTATGACGCCCTCAAAAATGCGGCCTATGTGCCGGGGCTCAGTTCGGCGGCGTGCAAAGCGGCCGTCAAGCTGGTGCAGCTGTTTGAAAATTGGCGCGGGGATATGCTGCTGACGGACCCGTCGGACATTTTCCATAAAATTTTGGTGGAATCCGGCTATATGGACGCGGTAAAAGCCGAAATGGAAAAAGACCCCGAAGCCGAAAGCCGCCTGCAGAACTTGGACGCTTTAATCAACGCCGTAAAAGAATACGAAGACCGCTGCCGCAAAGGCGAAAAGGAACCTTCGGTGGCGGATTTTTTGCAGGAAGTGTCGCTCTTGTCGGGCGAGGACGACTCGCAGGCGGACGAAAACGGCGCCGTGACCCTGATGACCGTTCACCTGGCCAAAGGGTTGGAATTTAACAATGTGTTTGTCACCGGGTTGGAAGAAAACTTGTTCCCCATCGGGCGCGACAACGAGGACGACCTGGAAGAAGAACGCCGCCTGTGCTACGTGGCCATGACGCGCGCCCGCGAAAGACTCTTTTTAACCTATGCCCGCACCCGCCGCAAATTCGGCCAATTGCAGGAGAATTTGCCCTCGCGCTTTTTGTTTGAAAGCGGTCTGCTGGACGAAAGCGAAGTGCAGCAAACGGTGCAGCCGCGCTATACGGACTATCATTCCAAATACGGTCTGTACGGCGCCGGCGCCGGCGGTTCGTACTCCGGCGGGCATTACGGCGGCGGTTACGCGCGCGGCAAAAACAATTTCGGCGCCAACCGCTATCACACGTTTGAAGGCTACGCCTCCAAGAGCCGCTTTCAAAAACGCTACGATGAGGACGGCTACGAAATCCAGGAAGACGACGATTTGGATTATACGTCTTCGTCCTACGGCGGTTCATCGGGGCTGGGGTCTTTGTATGCCAAACCGGCTTTTTCTAAACCGTCTGCCGCGCCCGCACAGCCGGCCGCGCAGAACGAACCGGCTCCCGCCCAGCAAGCGGGCGAACCCGTGGTGGGGGGCCTTGTAAAACACGGCGTGTTCGGTCAAGGCAAAATTGTGGCCATCGCCGGTTCGGGCGACAGCGCCAAAATCACTGTGCTGTTTGGCAACGGCGTACGGCGCACGTTTATGCTTAAATTTGCCCCGCTGGAACTGTTGTAAGTTTTGCAATAAAAAAGCCCCGGGGTAACCCGGGGCCTTTTTATTTTGCGCTTAAATTACGCCGCGGCCAACATCGCCGTTAAAAACGCCAATATCGTGCCGCCAAAAAACAAGATCAGCAACAGCGGCAGCACCGCAATCACAATGGTCAGCCAGCCGCAAAAACCGGCCCACCACGCCACGCGCCGGGCTTCTTCCAGCCGGTCGTCGCGCGTCCAATCCTGCGCCCGCAGCGACAAAATCAGCGCCGCCAGCGCAATCGGTATCGTAAAAAACCCCGTAAAGCAAGATAAAATAACCGCCACGATGGACAGCGTGAAGTGGCTGTTGATGTATTCGCTGCCGGTCAGGCTGCGTTTGTAGTCGTCCCGTTTTTGGCTGTGGGACGGTTCTTTTGTTTTGTTTTCTTCCGTCATATACAAAACCCCCTGCCGCGGGCCAGGCTCGGCGGGCGCCTGGGGCGCGGGCGGAGTGGTAGCCAAACGGCCCCATTATTATATAAAATATACTTTCAGAGGGAGCATTCTATTTATGGAAATAACTAAAAAAGACGTGGAACTGGCCGCCAAACTCGCCAAGATGCGGGTGAGCGAGCAGGAAGCCGCCATTTATCAAGAACAGCTGGAAGCCCTGTTTAAGTGGGTTAAGGAACTTTCCGCCGTGAATACGGATTCCGTCCGGCTGCGTAACGTGAACCATTGTGCGCATATGCGCCCGGATACGGCCGTGACGGACCCGGCCCTCGCCGCCGAACTGCGCGGCGCGTTTGACCAGGAACAGGACCAGTGCGCCAAGGTGAAAAAGGTATTGTAACTATGATGACCGCTTTGGAAATTGTAAAAGCCGTTACGTCCGGCGAACAAACCGCCGAACAGATTACCCGCCAGTCCCTGGCCAAAATTGCGGAATTGAACCCCGCCATTAACGCTTTTGTGGAAGTGTTTGAGGAAGACGCCCTGGCCCGCGCCAAAGCAGTGGACGCCAAACGCGCCCGCGGCGAAAAACTGGGTGCTTTGGCCGGTGTGCCGGTGGCCATTAAAGACAACATTTTGTACAAAGGCCACAAAGCCACTTGCTGCTCCAAAATGCTGGAAAATTACGTGGCGTCCTATACGTCTACGGTGGTGGAAAAACTGCTGGCGGCGGACGCGGTGATTATCGGCCGCGCCAATATGGACGAATTTGCCATGGGCAGCACGAACCAAACTTCCGTATACGGCCCGGTAAAGAACCCGGTCAATTTGGAATGCGTCCCCGGCGGTTCTTCCGGCGGCAGCGCCGCTGCCGTGGCGGCGGGCATGGTGCCCGTAGCGTTGGGTACGGATACGGGCGGTTCGGTGCGCCAGCCGGCCGGTTTCTGCGGCGTAGTGGGCATTAAGCCCGGCTATGGGCGCATTTCGCGCTACGGCATTATCGCTTTTGCGTCCAGCGCCGACCAAGTGGGCGTATTGGCCCGCACGGTGGCCGATTCGGCCAAAGTGCTGGAAGTCATCGCCGGCAAAGACGTGCACGATTCTACCTCGTTGGATGCGCCGGTACCCGCCTACGATACGCTGTTTACGGACGGCTTAAAAGGCGTGAAAGTGGGCCTGCCCGTAGGCTTTTTGGACGGGCTGTGCCAGGACATCAAGGACAAAATGCACCAGGCGGCCGCACGCTTGAAAGACTTGGGTGCGGAACTGGTGGATATTGAAGTGCCTTATGCCAAATACGCGGCCCCGTGCTACTACATCATCACCAGCGCCGAGGCCAGCTCCAACCTGGGCCGCTACGACGGAATCCGCTACGGATACGCCGATAACGACGCCAAAGATTTAAATTCCTATTACGAAGGCTCCCGCGCACCGTTCGGGCTGGAAGTGAAAAAACGCCTGATTATCGGCACCTACGCGCTGACTTCGGAACGGTACGAAGAATGCTTTTTAAAAGCGATGAAAGTGCGCGAACTCATCCGCGACGACTTTAAAAAAGCGTTTGAAAAAGTAGACGTACTGCTGACGCCCACCTCGCCCACGACGGCCTTGAAACTGGGCCAACACGACGAGGACCCGCTGGCCCTGTATCTGGCCGATTTGTACACCTGCCAGGGCAACATCGGCGGGCTGGCCGGCATCAGCGTGCCCTTCGGCAAGGATACAAAAGGCCTGCCGATCGGCGTGCAGTTCTACGGGCCGATTTTGAAAGAGGAAAAAATCCTCAACGCGGCCTATAACTTAGAGAAAGGATTATGATTGTTTCCGAATTTTCGTGCGGCGGCGTGATTTTGGACGGGCGGAAAGTGTTGCTCGTGCAAGTCAAAAATATGAAGGGGAAAAAGATTTGGACGTTCCCCAAAGGCCATATTGAACCGGGCGAAACGCCCCGGCAGGCCGCCCTGCGCGAAGTGCTGGAAGAAACCGGCTACAAAGCCGTTATCGTCCGGCCGATGATTCGGGTGAAGTATGCCTTCACGTTCCAGGGCAACTACGTCAAAAAAATGGTCCAGTGGTATCTGATGAAAAAGCTGGGCCGCATCGGCAAGCACGACGCTTCCGAAATTTTATCCATACGCTGGGTGTCGCTGCTTAAAGCGCACGAGCTGGTGCAATACCCCAGTGATATCCGCCTGGTGGATATGCTGATGGCGTCTTTGCACATGGAACCGGCCGAAGAACCCGAAACGGAAATATCCGAAGAATAACAAACTATCCTTTAGACAAACGGGGCCCGCACAAGGCCCCGTTTTTTTGCGTTTTTTGGCGTTTGGGCTGTGTTTTCCTGTAAGGGGGACTCTTTCCCTGGGACGGCCGGAACAGAATGAAATGCGCTTTCGGGCCTATAAAATGTCTTGCAACGGGAAAGGCCCCTGCGTGTTGCCAATAATAATCTTTACGTGAGTTGGGAGGAGGCCCGTTGGCTAACGAGTTGTTACGCTTTTTCAAACGGGTTTAGGCAAATAAAAACCCCGCCTGTTGTCAGGCGGGGTTTTTGCGGTAGTAAAAAGACTTATTGGATACCGTTCATCCATTTGATGACGAACTTCTTGATGGACAGCAGGATTAAGCCGCCGCACACCGGCATAATAACCAACCAGGTGAAGAACTGGATGTTGCTGATGTGCCCGAAATAACCGGAGTAGAAACCGGCGGTAAAGTTCGCCAAGGCGTTGGCCAGGAACCACGTACCCATAAGCAGGGACGCAAAGCGCAAAGGCGCCAATTTGGTCACCAGCGACAGGCCCACAGGGGACAAGCACAGTTCGCCCATCGTGTGGAACATATACGCAAACACCAGCCAGAAGATACCCACTTTGGCACCGGTGGTCTGCAATACGTAGGACGCGGCAACCAGGATCAAGAACCCGAACGCCAGCGACATAAACGCCCACACGAATTTAGCCGGGGTGGAAGGTTCCATCCCTTTTTTGGCCAATTTCAGCCACAGCTTGGAGAACAGCGGCGCAAACAGGATGATGAACATCGGGTTGACGCTCTGGAACCACGAGGTAGGCATTTCCCAACCGAAGATAAAGCGGTCGGTGAATTTTTCGGCGAAGATGGTTAACGAAGCTCCGGCCTGTTCAAACGCGGACCAGAAGAAAATGCTGAAGAACGCCATAATGAAGATGACGGCGATGCGCTGTTTTTCTTCGGTGGTCAAGGGTTTGTTGGGGTGTTCCAGTTTTTCTTCTTTGGTCAGTTTTTTGGGTTTTTTGCCTTGGCCTTGCAGATATTTATCTTTGGCCCAAATAAAAATACCCAAACCGATAATCATACCAAACCCGGCCGTGGCAAAGCCCCAGCCAAAGCCCACTTTTTCCGCCAGCGTACCGGCTACAAAGTTGCAGATGAACGCGCCCAGGTTGATACCCATATAGAAAATGGTGAACCCGGCGTCGCGGCGGGGGTCGTTGGTTTCATACAGTTCGCCCACGATGGTGGAGATGTTCGGTTTAAAAAGCCCGTTGCCCAAAATCAGCAACACCAACCCGGCATACAGGAAGGACAACGTCGGGTTAGAGGCGATGGCAAACTGGCCCAAAGCAATCAAAATACCGCCCACGATGATGGCGCGTCTTTGGCCCCAAAAGCGGTCGGCGATGTAGCCGCCCAATAAGGGGCTGAGGTAGATGAGGCTGGTTACTGCGCCGTAAATTTTGCTGGCGTGAGATTCCGAAAACTGCATGACTTTAATCAAATACAGCACGAGAATACCGCGCATGGCGTAGTAGCTGAAGCGTTCCCACATTTCGGTCAGAAACAAGATGTACAAACCGGTGGGCTGCTTTTCGGTTTTAACAGTTGCTACTTCTGATGTCATTGATTTCTCCTTGCAATTTCAAAAGGGTACTCTATATTGTACAAAAATATGATATATGCGGCGGGAAAAATTCGGCCGGAATTAAAATCCGCCGCCCAACATCAGTTGGGCAGCGTCTTGCACCAGCAGGTAGGCTTGGTAGAAAGCGTGCACGAGGTAAATGCTGAATAAGGCCAACAGCAAGGTGTAAATCCATTTGGCGGGCGTGGAGATGAGTTTGGACGTCCACACCACGGGCAATACAAACGGCCCCAGCACCAGCGCCAGCAAAATAATGCCCGTGTGGGAAAACACAAACCCCGTGCCCGGCCGCAGGCTGCGCCCGCAGGCGCGGCAGAAATTATCCGTTTCGTCCACCGGGCAGTGGCAGCGGGGGCATTCCGTCACAGTTCCACCCCTTTGCTGCGCAGGTAGCGTTTGATGTGGCTGCGCGCCCCGGCGGTTTTGGCAAATTCCAGCCAGTCGCGCTTGGGTTCGCCGTTTTTGCGGGTGATGATTTCGCACACGTCGCCCGTTTTAAAGGTGTAGTCCATACGGACCATGCGGTTGTTTACTTTGGCCCCTACGTAGTGGTCCCCAATATCGGTGTGAATGGCGTAGGCAAAGTCTATGGGGGTGGAGCCTTCCGGCAGGGATTTTACGTCCGCCCGCGGCGTAAACACAAAAATCTGCTGCAGGTTGACATCCGTTTTAAACCCTTCCAAAAATTCGCGCGGGGCCGTTAAGTCCTGCTGCCATTCAATCCAGCGGCGAATCCAGTTGATTTTTTCGTCAAAGTTTTTGTCCGGTTTCACGTTGCCCATTTTGTAGCGCCAGTGCGCCGCGATACCGTATTCGCAGGTGCGGTGCATTTCTTCGGTGCGGATTTGGATTTCTATAATGTCCCCGGTTTGCGAAAGTACCGTGGTGTGGATGCTTTGGTACATATTGGCTTTGGGGGTGGCGATATAGTCCGTAAACGTGCCGGCAATGGGTTTAAAAACGCTGTGCACCAGGCCCAGGGCGCGGTAGCAGTCCTGCACGGTTTTGGTAATGATGCGCACGCCTAAGGAGTCTTGTATTTCCTCAAAGGTGCAGTGGTGCTTTTGCATTTTGCGGTAAATGGAATAGTAGTTTTTGGCGCGGGCCAAAATGCGGAAGTCCATATGTTCCGCCTGCAGGGCCGGTTCCAGTTGCTTTTTGAAGGCGTCCAGCGCGGCCTGGCGGTCCGCGGTGCGGGCTTCCACCTGGCTTTTGATGCTTTTATATTCTTCCGGGTGGAGGTATTTAAAGGACAAATCTTCCAAATCGGTTTTGATGGTGAACATCCCCAACCGCTGCGCCAGCGGCGCATAGAGGGAGATGGTTTCGTAGGCTTTGAATTTTTGGCGGTCCGGCGGCATGACGTCCATCGTGCGCATATTGTGGGTGCGGTCGGCCAGTTTGATTAAAATTACGCGTACGTCTTCGGCCACGGCGATGAGCATTTTGCGCCAGTTTTCCACGGTTTCTTCGTCCGTGGACGAGAATTTCAAATCGCTGATTTTCGTTACGCCCTGCACCATATGGGCGATTTCTTTGTTAAATTCGCGCCGCAAGTCTTCCAGCGTCACAGGCGTATCTTCCACCGTGTCGTGCAGCAGGCCGGCGCAGATGGTGTCCGCGTCCAAGTTAAAGTCCATTAAAATGTTGGCCACGTGCTGGCAGTGGGTAAAGTACGGCTCGCCGCTTTCGCGCTTTTGGCCGGCGTGGGCTTTTTCGGCAAAGTGGTAGGCTTTCTCAATCAGCGAAGTATCCTGATTGGGGTTATATTCTTTAAACTTGCGTAACAATGTTTGTAAATCAGGTGCATCTGCCATAGGCTACTCGTGTTTTAAATCATTCAGAATTTCAGCCGCGGCCCGCTTGGCCACGCCGGGTTCGCCCAAGCTGGCGCGCAGCTTTAACAGCTCCTCGCGCATATGGGTCAGCTGCGGCGGGTTTTGAAACATCGCCATCGTTTCGGCCGCCAGGGCGCGGGGGGTGGCTTCGTGCTGGATGAGTTCCTTTACCAGAGGCTTGCCCGAAAGCAAATTGACCAGCGAAATATACGGCACTTTGATGACCCGTTTGGCAATTTCGTACGTGGGCCAGAACAGCTTGTAGGCCACCACCATCGGAATGCCCAACAGGGCATTTTCCAGCGTGGCGGTGCCGGAGCAGGCCAGCAGAAAGTCCATTTCCGAGCGCAGGGCAAAGTGCAGGTCTTTTACGAGGTGGAAATTTTCGTGCGGTTTCTCGCCGATTAAATCCAAAAAGACCTGTTCGTCCGCATCCGGCAGCAGGAACATATAGCCGTGCGTGTTGGGAAATTCTTTTAGTACCTGCTTATAAGCCTGATAAAAAACGGGGGTCAGCCGCTTGATTTCACCCATGCGGCTGCCGGGCAGCATGCCCAGCTTCCAGGCGTGGTTTTTGCGGTCGGCAATGTGGTAATCTTTGGGCAGCGGTTGGGGCAGCTGGTCCAAGAGCGGGTTGCCCAAAAACACGGCGTTGCCGCCGAATTTTTTGTGAAATTCCGGCTCAAACGGATAAATGGTGAACATCTTTTTGGTCAGTACCGCCAAGCGTTTGGCGCGGTACTGGCGGCTGGCCCACACCTGCGGCGTTACGTAGTAGTACGCCGGAATGTTGCGGTGTTTGGCCATACCCAAAATCTGGTGGTTGAACCCGTAAAAATCCACCACAATAAGCGCCACCGGGTTTTGCGTTTCCATATACTCCCGGATTTGGTTCATCAGGCGTATCCACAGCGGCATTTTTTTAAGCGGTTCAATAAACCCGCTGGCGCCTTTGCTGGCCAAATCGTACAGGAACACGTCGCAGACGGCCTGGAGCTGCTTGCCGCCGATGGCGGTCACGCGCACGTCCGGGTCGGCCTCTTTCAAGGCGCGAACCAGCCCGGCGGCGTGAATGTCGCCGGAGACGTCCCCGGCCACGAGCAAAATGTTTTTGGTAATCGGCGTAATGGTAGACATTATTTATCGTCTCCTTTCAAATGGCCGAGCGTCTCGTCAAACACGGCTTGCGCGGCGCGCGCCACGGTGCTGATGGCCTGCAGCGGTTTGGGTGTGTGCAGGTGCCCCGTTTTGGGAACGTCAAAGCGGTTCATTTTCTCGCAAATTTGCAGGGCTAAGTCCAGCGCTTTGGTGCCTTTTTCTCCGCTGGGGGCGGGGGTTTTGGCGGTTTTGATGCAGTCTATAAAGTGCAAAATTTCGGCCGTGATGGGCAGTTGCTTTTCCACCTTGGGGTAAGTGACGGTGATGTCGTTCATGCTTTCAATGACCGGCTTTTCCTTGCGGTAGGTTTTCACGCGGGCGTTCATAAAGTCCACGGACACGTATCCGTCCGGCTGGAACAAATGCATAAAGCGGGCGCGTTCAAAGCTGGCGCGGCTGGCGGTCACATCGGCCACGGCGCCGTTGGCAAAGTGCAGGCGCACGTTGGCGATATCTTCGTGCGGGGAGAAAATGCTCAGCCCCACGGCGTCCACGCCGACGACTTCGCTGGGCACTAAGGTGTAGAGCAAATCCAGGTCGTGGATCATCAAATCCAGCACCACACTGATGTTGGCCATACGTCCGTCGTAGGGCCCTTGGCGGGTAATGGTGATAAAACGGGGATCTTTGATGTATTTGACGGCTTCCACCACGGCGGGGTTGAAGCGTTCCACATGGCCCACTTGCAGCACCAGCCCGTGGCGTTTGGCGCATTGGATTAAGTCGCGCGCTTCCTGCATGGTGACGGCAATCGGTTTTTCCACCAGCGTGTGTACGCCGTGTTCCAGGCAGTACATACCGATTTGGTGGTGCAGCGGCGTAGGGGCCGCTACAATCGCAGCGTCCACTTGCGGGATAAGCTCCTCGGGTTTGGAATAAGGGGTGCAGTTATATTCCCAGGCCAGTTTTTGGGCGCGCATTACGTCCGGGTCGCACACGCCCACCAGCGTGACGCCTTTCATCTTGGCCAGCGTGCGGGTGTGGAAAGTTCCGATTTTTCCGGCGCCGATGACGCCGAATTTAATAGGTTTGTCTTGGGCCATAAAATCATCTCCGTTTAAACTATTATACCTAAATGTCCCCGCTATTGGGCAAAATTCCTTCGCGTTCGTAAAAAGATTGACAGGGTTTTTTAGATTGGTATAATGTTACATATGAGATATATGGAAAGAACACTCGTTCTGATTAAACCTGATGCCATTGAAAAACGCATCAGCGGTCTGATTTTGGACCGGTTGGATCACCTCGGCCTGCAGATGACCGGGGCCAAAGTGGTTTCGCTGACGGAAGAGTTGGCGCGCGCACACTACAAAAATTTGGAAGGCAAACCCTTCCTGGAAGAAGTCATCCAGTACATGATGGGTGAATTTAACAACGTGCCGAACCACAAAATTTACGCATTCGTTTTCCAGGGTGAAAACGCCATCGCCAAAGTGCGCCAGGAAATCGGCAGCACCAACCCGGAAAAAGCCGCCCCGTGGACGATCCGCGGCAGCTTTGGCCGCTTTATCGGCGATGTAATGCAGAACTGCGTTCACGCGTCCGGCTCGCCGGAAGATGCGGAAAAAGAAATTGCACTCTGGTTTAAACCCGAAGAGGTCTTGGACCGCTAACATGTTGGGACGTTTGTTCAAACACACGTTGCCGGCGGCGTTACTGCTGGTAAGTTTGTTGCCGGCCGTCTGTGCGGCGGCGCCGAAGGAACAATCCGTTTCGCTTTCTACGCAGGACGGTTGGAGCCTGGCTGCGCTTTACCGCCCGGCGGACAGCGGGCGCAAAACGGTTGTGTTGCTGCACGACTTGGGCAAAAACAAAGAGGAATTTTTCACCTTCAAATCCGACCTGGCGCAAGAGGGGTTCGGATATTTGGCGCTGGACTTGCGCGGCTACGGCCAAAGCACCGGCAAAGGCGAGGCCGGTTCGTTTGCCAAAGAAGGCGTGGATAACGAGTTTAACAAAATGACGCGCGACGTGGACGCGGCGCTGACCTTTCTGAAAAGCAAAGGCGTAACGCCGGATGAAACGGTGGTGCTGGGGGCCGGCTTGGGCGCCAATGTGGCGGCCAAGAGCATGAGTTTCTCGCCGGATGTATCGGGCGTGGCGCTCATCAGCCCGACGGCCAACATCCGCGATGTTCTTTCCATTCCGGCCATGCGGCTTTACAAAGGCGATATTCTGATTGCCGCCGGCGCGGCGGACAAAAAAAGTTTTTTGGAAGCCAGCGTCATCCGCAACGTGGCGTTTTTAAGCGCGGGGGAAGGGAAAGTGACGTTCCTGACCGCGTATGATTTAACTTCGCACGCGATGTTGGACAAATACCTGCGCCCGACGGTCATCCAGTGGCTCAAAACGCCGCATAAGCCGGAAGTCATCCCGGATGAACCGCTGGAGCCGGAACCGCTGCCCGCGGAAACCACGCCGGGAATGATGATTGTTCCGTCCGCCACGGAAGAAGCGTTGGTGCCGTCGGTATTGGAGTAAAAAATCCAGTCGGGAGGCTTTTATGAAACCTGCACGCATAGTTTTCCCCGGTTTTTGGTTTGGCGAAAGTGAACTGCAGGACGCGGTGGCATTAGCCCGCCGCGGCGTGGGCGGGTTTTGCGTATATGGCGGGACGGCCCAGCAAACGCGCGACTTTACCGCGCGCATGAACGACGCTTCCCCGTACGGGCGGCTGCTCTTTTGCGCCGATATAGACGAAGATTTGAGCGAAATTATTACCGACGCACCGCCCCTTCCTTCCAACATTTCCTTGCAGCATTTGCCCGCCTCGCAGGACGCCGCCTACCGCAAAGGCAATTTGATTGCCCGTATGGCCCGCAGTGTGGGGCTGGATTGGGTGTTGGCCCCGGTGGTGGATTTGGGCTATACCTCGCCCGCATTTTCTGACGTTCCGCTGGCCGTCACTCATTTGACGGGGGATTTTATTGCCGGGCTTTCCAACGGCGGAGCGCTGAACTGCATTAAATATTTCCCGGGCATTTCGGGCGTGCTGAAAACTTTGGCACAGCTGGAAGACGCCGAATTTATGCCCTATAAACACACTTTCCGCCGGGCGGACGCCATTATGCCGTCGGATATGATTTTCCCGAATATTGATAACGATACGCAGGCCATGCTGTCGGATAAGGTCATTAAAGGCCTGCTTAAAAAGCGGTTAAATTACAAAGGGTGCGTGGTCAGTTTCCCGCTGTTTAAAGGCCGCTTGCACTACGAGGAAGCCAGCGCCATCAAAATGCTGCACGCCGGGATAGAAGATATTTTGGCGCCCAAAGACGCAAACGGCGTGATTGACGCCATTGAGCGCGAGGCCGACAAAGGCTTGTTGATGGATGAAATTATCCGCTCGGTTTCCAACCACGAAATGCTGTTAAGCAAAGTGTTTGTGGGGCCGGAACCGGAAGACAGTAAAGACGCGTTTGAAGCCGCCCAAAACTTTGCGAAGAAGTAAACCTGCTTTTTATTATACGCCGCCCTGTTTGGGCGGCTTTTTTAATTCTTTTTTGCATTCCCAGAAAACCGGATAAAATGGTTCGGACTGCGCTTTCCCCGGTGGAAAGAGTATCAAGGAAGATGGGCCAGTTGCCGGCCCGTTACCCTAGGGCGCGGCCTTGCGGGAACAAAGTGGCTCCACCAATCATGTTAACGGGCATAGAGAAGGGAACCCAGCCTCTGGCCCCCAGGGAGCCACAAAAATCACTAATTATATAGTCCTTTTTCTGGCGCCAGAAAAAGGGCGAAAAAGAGCGCCGGCCCAGGGCCCCATAAAAATCACTTCCCAGCGGGAAATTTTATAACTCGCGCGTACCGCGCTCAGACAATAAAATTTCTTTTCCGCTTGGAAGGCTTTTTATAGGCGTGGCAAAAGGGCCGGATAAAAGGCAAGCGGCAAACGGAAACAGCCACAACAAAGCGGAAATAGCTCCCTGGGCCCCGCATTTTTTGGTACTTTTGGTTCCCCAAAAAGTATAGGTAAAACTAGTTGCGCTAACGGGTATAGGGTTGAGCGCAGCGGCTCCGGGCCGTTACGTTAGAGCGCGACATATCGGAAACAGTGTGGCCTAAACTAATCATGTTAACGGGCATAGAGAGGGGAACCCAGTCTCTGGGCTTGATTTATTTTTTTTTTTTTTTTGATAAATTTTGGCTATGAACAAAATTTATCAAAAAACATTCCCGGCCTTAAAAAACGCCGGATTTACGTTAATAGAGTTGTTAGTGGTCGTTTTAATTATCGGTATTTTGGCGGCGGTGGCGTTGCCCAAGTATGAACTGGCGGTGGAAAAAGCGCGCGCGGCGGAGCCGCTGAGCGTGCTGAAAAGTTTACGCGCCGCGCAAGAAATTTATTATATGGCTAACGGTACTTATGCTACTTCATGGGATGAGCTGGATATCAAAATTTCCGAAAGTAAAAATTTTAACTATACAATTGGAAATGTGACTTCCCCCTCTTCTCCGGTATTATCAGTAGCCGCTTTCTCCCGAAAAAAGCCTTACCTATTGGCCTACCGTGTATCTATGAGTGGAACGACGTATAACAGCATTGTGTGTGGCACCAATGAGGGGATGAATGCGGATAAGTTAGCTTACGCCCGGCGGATTTGCATGGCCTTGGGCGCCAATACCGCTAAAAATGATTCTGGAGCGGAGACCCCCCGTTGGCCGATTGCGGAATAGTTCTTGGCCGATATTTTTCGGGCTGGGTAACTGCTTTTGGGAAAAAATCCCGCGCTTTTAAAAGCGCGGGATAAATTTTAGCGGATAAGTTATTCTTCGTCTTTTTTGAATTTCGCGGCAATTTCATCTTTGCGGCGGTTAAATTCTTTGACGACTTTTTCCTTGCCTTCGCTGATTTTTTCGCGGGCTTCTTCGGCGCGGTCGGACCATTTTTCTTTCAGGTCGGAAGCGCGTTCTTTGATTTTGTCCTTCAAATCTTCCGCGTGTTCCAACACATATTCCTTTTGTTCTTCATACGTATCGTCCGCCCAGCGTTTGAGTTTGCGGCGGGTGGTTTCGCCTTTGGCCGGCGCAAACAACACGCCCGCGGCGGCGCCCACAATCGCTCCTAAGATAAAAGCGGCCAATCCTTTTCCGGCACAATCGCATTTATGGCACATACAATCCCCCTCCTTTTGCTTTGCTATAATGTAATATATATTGTACAACAAAGTAGATAGGAACAACTGCTCCTATCCATAGTATAGCTGGAAAATATATTTTTTGCTCTTGTTATTTTGAATTAGATGGAGGAACCGTATGCCAAATCCGTCCGCACCGCGCCACAACGGGAAACAATTAGACCCCGAAGTGCGCAAACATAATTTTGAGGAAGTGGCCCAAATCTTTACCGAAGAAGAAGCCCTGGCCGAAGCCGACCGCTGCCTGCACTGCAAAAACGCACACTGCCAGGCCAACTGCCCGGTAGGGGTGCAAATCCCGGCGTTTATCGCGCTTTTGAAAGAAGGCAAAGTAGGCGAAGCCGCAGCCAAAATTATGGAAACCAGCCTGCTGCCGGCCATTTGCGGCCGCGTGTGCCCGCAGGAAAAACACTGCGAAGGCAACTGCATTTTGAAAGACCGCTTCGGCTCGGTCAACATCGGTATGCTGGAGCGCTACACCGCCGACACCGCCCGCAAAAAAGGTTTGTTAAAAGCCCCGCAGACGGCGGCCCCCACCGGCAAAAAGGTGGCGTGCATCGGTTCCGGTCCGTCCTCTATTGCGGCGGCCGCGGAATTGGCCCGCGCCGGCCACGAAGTGACCGTTTTTGAAGCCCTCCACGCCTTTGGCGGCGTGCTGCGCTACGGGATTCCGTCCTTCCGCTTGCCGCGCGAAGTGATTGACCACGAAATTGAAACCGTCAAAGCCATGGGCGTCAAATTCGTAACCGACGTGCTGATCGGCGCGACGGAAAAAGTGGCCGATTTGCTCAAACAATTTGACGCCGTGTACGTCGGCAGCGGGGCGGGGCTCCCCACGATGACGGGCATCCCCGGCGAAAACGCCGTAGGCGTGTACAGCGCAAACGAATTTTTAACCCGTGTCAATTTAATGCAAGCCTATAAATTCCCGGCGACCGATACGCCAATCCAGGTCGGCAAACACGTGGCCGTGCTGGGCGGCGGCAACAGCGCCATGGACGCGGCCCGCTGCGCCATGCGCCTGGGCCCCGATACGGTGACCATCGCTTACCGCAGAAGCGCGGCCGAAATGCCCGCCCGCGCGGCCGAAGTGGCCCACGCCAAAGAAGAAGGCGTACAATTTGAATACCTCGTTACCCCCAAAGAAGTGGTAACGGACGACAAAGGCCATGTGGCCGGCTTGAAATGCACCCGCAACAAATTGGGCGAGCCGGATGAAAGAGGCCGCCGCCGGCCGGTGGAAATACCGGGCTCGGAATTTGTCATGCCGGTAGATACGATTATTGTGGCCATCGGGCAGAAACCCAACCCGATTATCGCCAAAACCACGCCGGAACTGAAAACCACCGAACGCGGTGTGCTGGAACTGGACGCGGAAGGCAAAACGACTATGCCGGGCGTTTATGCCGGGGGGGACATCATCCGCGGCGGCGCCACGGTGCTGCTGGCGATGAAAGACGGTATTGAAGCCGCCCACCGCATTAATGCGTATTTAAAAGAGGGGAAATAATATGGAAGAAAATACCATTTTAGTAAAAGAAAATTTAAGCGACGTTGTGGTGAAGTTTGTAATTTATAAACCCTTGATTGCCGCTTCGGCCAAGGCCGGGCAGTTTGTCATTTTGCGCGGCCGCGAAGGCGGCGAACGCGTGCCCGTGACGCTGGTGGATTGGGACAAGCAAAAAGGCACCATCACCATCATCATCCAGGCCATTGGCAAATCCACCACGATGTTCAACTCGTTTAAACAGGGCGATAAATTCTTAAACATCGCCGGCCCGTTGGGCACCGCGCTGGAAATTAAAAACTACGGCACCGTAGCCGTGGTGGGCGGCGGCGTAGGCATTGCCGAAGTATACCCGATTGCCCGCGCGTTTAAAGAAGCCGGCAACCGCGTGATTGCCGTGTTGGGCGCGCGCACGAAAGACCTGCTGATTTTGGAACCCGAAATGAAAGCGCTGTGCGACCGCACCGTCAGCACCACGGACGACGGCTCCTACGGGATGAAAGGGATGGTGACGGACGCTATCCAAAAATTGCACGACGAAGGCGAAAAAATCAACGCCGGGTTCATCATCGGCCCGATTCCGATGATGAAGTTCACCTCACGCCTGATGGACAAGCTGGGCATGGAACCCCACGCCAGCTTGAACCCCATTATGCTGGACGGTACCGGAATGTGCGGGTGCTGCCGCGTGACGGTGGAAGGCAAAGTGCGCTTTGCGTGTGTGGACGGCCCGATGTTCCCGTCCAAAACCATTGATTTTGACGAGCTCATCCGCCGCACCAGCGAGTACCGCCCGCAGGAAGCGGAAAGCTTAAAGCTCTACGAAAAGGACCACGTTTGCAAATGCGGCCTGCACTGAGGAGCTGAACCCTATTCAACAAAAGCCCGCCTGCCGGCGGGCTTTTTTATGGGCAAAAGAGTTTTTGTGCCTGCGAAAAATCTGAACGGATGGACCTAGCGCCTATGCAGAAAAAACAGAAAACTAAGGGTCGGTTTACGAGGTTTACAGGCATAAAAACCCCGGGCGCGTGGCCCGGGGTCAAAGGATTAATACGCTTCTGCCGGCACATCCGGAACAGATTCTATGGCGGCGGGATCCGTTTGCAGCGTGTCGGTGAAACTCTCGGCGGGAGGTTCTGGAGGAAGCGGCATGGAGTACCAGTCCGTGCTGTCCTCGGGAATCTGTTGGGCTCCCGGGAAGAGGTCTGTCGCTCCCGGTACGTCAAAGTCGTATTCCTCTTCCTGTACGGATTGCTCGTGCAGCAATTCCTGCATCCGGGATACTTCCACTGAAAAGCGGAACCACTTATCGTTGTATTTTTGAGAAATAGCCTGCGCTTTTTCGTCCTGTTTCTGCGGATTCTCGTTGGTGCTGTACACGGCCAACATATCCTGCAAAAAGCTTTGGAAGAAGCGTTCTACTTCCGGCTGATAGGCCGACAATTCCGGTGTGGAAAAGGCCGCCAGCTGATACTTTTTGGCCTCCGAGATGCTCGCCATCAAGTTCCGTTTGTTCTGTTCCCGCCAGGCGTCTATTACCATTTGCTGGAAATCCGCTTGCATTTGGGCCTGATCTTGCTGGTATTGCTGCTGCTGTTGTTGGGCAGACTTCATGCCTTTAATTTGGGCGCGGAGCAGCTGTCTCTGCTGGGCCGCTTGGCCGTACAGCTCTTTGTCCTGGTCGGTAACTAAGGGCAAATGGCCCCAGAAATCGGCCGGGATCAGCTCGTTGCGTGCATAGATAATCGGGTACGAGATGGAAGCCCCGTTTGTGTCTCCTTTCTGGGAGGCCCGAACATCTTGCAGCGTGCTCATATGGTCGTCTGTGCCCTGCTGCGGCATCAGCGTGGCCAGGTCCTGGTCGTCTTGCTGGAGTTTGGCGGGGTCAAAAGCGTCTCCGTATTTCTTTTGTTCTTGCAGGTGTTCTTTTTCCGAAGCGGATACTAACCATTTTTCCTGGAACGGATAAACGCCTTTGTCAATCGCAGCTAACCCGGTAAAGAAAATCAGGTTGCCCAGCAGACCGGTCCTGCCCGTCAGCGGCCAGCCTTTCCAGAAGCGGGTGTTGCTTAAGAAAGCCTGCCCGGCCGGCAAGCCGAAGCGCCAGTTATGGAACACTTCCGAATAAAAGTTGGAATTCGGCACGTATTTGGGCAGCAGGTAGCGGCTGATGCCTTTGCGGTCCACCTCTTTGAAGAAATGCTTGATGAGTTCCGGCTGCCATTCGTTAGAGGCAATTTTGCTAAAGGGGATCTTCACGGCATTTTTCAGCTGTTCCGGATCAATCAGATTTTTGGTGGTGCGGGGCGTGATATACACGTCGGCCCCTTTATCCCACGCCAACGGATTGCCCGGTTTGCCAAAGCGGGAAGCATTCCACCAGGTGACGACTTCCTGCTCGGTCATAAACGATTCGCCTGCTTTGGCGGGTGCGGTAGCCGTTCCGGAAGGAAGGACCTTGCCGGGCTGCATCGTCCGGAAACTTTGGGTCTTAATCGGCAGCCACACGTCAAAGGCGCCGTTCTTGGCGGCCTGGTTCATGGTGTTGATCAGCATCCCTTCCCGTAACACCGTGGACAAGGTGTTGTAATCGTATTTTATAGGGGCAACATGCTCGCCCGGATTGGTGAGGGAGCGGAAACCCGCACGCAGTTTGCGCCAATCATCCCAGTTGCGAATGCCTTGGCTCAGCGGAGAGTTGGTTACATCCATTACCCCTTGGACCGCTTTAAAGCCGGGCCGCGGCTGGTAGAGGAAGTAATTTTCTACCTTGGGCTGTTTAATCCCTACCCAGCGTTGGGGGTTCCACCAATTTTTTTTGCGTTGCAAGCGGCGCTTGTTGAACACAACCTGGTTGATAATTTTGGTTTCCGGCTCTTTGCCGGGGTGTATTTTGGTGACCGTATGCTGCGCAGTCAGCACGGCGCCGTTATTGAGTAAATTCTTGGGCAAGTTGGCATAGCGGATGTTTTTGTTAATTGCTATCCAAGCCGCATCCCAGCGGCGGCCTTTGTTGGCTTGGGCCGCAGCTTTGGCTGCCTTGGGAAGTGCGGCGATGGCGCCTTTGGTGGTGCGGAATGCCATGCCCAACCAAGAGAAGATTTCTCCGCCGTAAATCCAGAAGACGGCCGTGCCCACAAAGTACATAAAATTGGTGCCGTTTTCCAGGTCTACTTTTTTGGCGTTCAATTTGTTATGCAGCTGCATTTCCACCCAGTTGCCTTTGGAATCGCGCCCAAAGCCGCTGGTAATCCATACTTTGCCGTTCGGCAATTGGAACATATTGCCTTGGTTGATGGGCAGCAGGCGCGGGATAGAACCTTTGGCGTTTAAGATGAGCGATTTGCCGTTTTGGTCCGTGGTGGACAGCGCGTCCGGGGTAATCCCCTGGCGGGAACTGTCCCATTTCAGTTCGTCGTTGGCAAAGCCGTTGTAGATGTAGGCCAATTTATCGGCCAGAGCTTTCATCTGTTTGGAATCCAGGCCGTAGTCTTCCATCGCCGCATAGTGGGTGCGCGTCAGCGGTGCATACAGATCTACCACGCGGCTGGCAAACAGCGTGCGGTATTTTTCGGCGTTCGGGTCGGGCGCGTTGCAGCGGATGAAAACCGGATATTTGGGCGCCGCGGCGGAATCGGTCTGGCAGGTATTTTCCCGATACAGCAGGCTGGCCGCTTCCAGCGCAAAGATACGCGTGGGCAGCGAATATTTTTCCGGGTTGGAAAAATCTTTCAGCATTTCCAGCACTTGCGGCCACACGGTAGAATCCGTCATGTATTTGGTGTTTTCAAATACGGAGATAAAAATAGCGTTCAGCAACGCGCTGTACTGCTGCAGAAATTTGCCGGGCTGAACCTCTTTCGTCGTTATGGAGCGTTCGGGCCCTTTGTCAAACAATTTGACGATTTTTACCAGCTGGCGCGGGTTAACCAGCAACGCATACGCAACGGCGTAATCCGCCAGCGTCATCAACATTTGGTATTCACCGTCACCTTCTTGGGGGTTTTTGGCTTTTAAGGCAGACAGTTCATTTAAGAAGGAGGCGTTGATTTGCTGGTAAATTTCGGGCGGCAACACCATGGACGAGTTGGCCACGCGCTGGACGGCCATTTTCAGTTGGTTTTCACGCCCGCGGTAAAAAGTCACTTTGTCAGAGGCAATTTTGTTGCTCTGCGGGATCATCAACGGGTCCTTCTGGTGCGTTTGAATGT
Organism: uncultured Elusimicrobiales bacterium; assembly: GCA_944325235.1. Classification (GTDB taxonomy): domain Bacteria; phylum Elusimicrobiota; class Elusimicrobia; order Elusimicrobiales; family Elusimicrobiaceae; genus Avelusimicrobium. Next base: position 19,733 of record CALUZE010000002.1, read on the forward strand.
AATAATTGTGCATTTTCCACATGGCAATACGCATGGAACCCACGGCCATAATGGTTTGTATGGAGCCCAACGCCCGGGGGGTAAGTTTGCTCAAGCGGTACATCATGCGCAATTGGAGCATAGGCAACAGGGCGTTCATCTGGCGTTTGGTCATGTCGTCCAAGTTCGCCAGGAAAGAGTCCACCGTGTTGCCCAGCACTTCGCTGGCGTAGGTGATGTCCAGCAAGTCTACGTCTGCGGGGTTCCAGGGGTCAATGTATTCAATTAAATCCGTCAGGTATGCTTCGTTTTTGGCCACGAGCTGGAGCACTTTGTTTTTGGCCGACGGAATGGAAACGGGGATTTTGGCCAGAGTGGTAGATTCGGTCGGCTGGACCAAATTCTTTTGCTGCCGCTGTTGCATGGCCTTTTTCTGCTGGCTGGTTGCGTATTTTTTGTCCATCAATTGGTGCAGGCGGATGATTGCATCCTTTTGGGCATAAATGTCCTTGGCGGCGAACATATCTTCCACGGCTTTTTCAATATTGGCATCCAAATTATTGGCCAAGGCAGTTTTTACGCTGTGTTCAATATCGGCGCGGATCATATCCGTGTCTGTGATATTTTGCTGCGCCCAGGCACCCGGAGCGGGAACCAGGCAGTTAAATAAAAATACAAACGCCAATACGCGGCAGAAAAACGATTGCATATCAATCTCCTTGTGACAAAACATAGCTGCTTTATCTTTATTATATTGTATCGTTTTTTGGCCGCTTTTCCAGGGGGTCAAAGGACCTAATATGCCCAAACAAAAGGGCCTACCCGAAGGTAGGCCTTTTCTCAAGATGGTTGGCTTAGAGTAACTTGGAAGCCAAGTCCGCCAGATGGCTGCGTTCCGTTTTGGTAAACGTGATGTGCCCGTGGCTCTTTTGGCCTTTCAAGCGGTCCACCAGGTACGTTAACCCGTTGGACTCCACGTCCAGGTACGGCGTATCAATTTGATACGGGTCCCCGGTAACGACGACCTTCGTCCCTTCACCCGCGCGGGTGAGGATGGTTTTCATCTCGTGCGGGGTGAGGTTCTGCGCGTCGTCCACAATCATATACTGGCCCGGCAGCGAGCGCCCGCGCATATGCGTGACGGACGCAATTTCAATTTTGCCGCTGTCCAGGAGGTAGTGGGCTTTTTCTTCGCCTTCGTCCGGGTTTTTGCGGTCCGCCAGGAAGGCCAGGTTGTCGTAAATGGCGCCCATCCAGGCTTCCAGTTTTTCTTCCTTGGTGCCGGGCAGGAAACCCAAATCCTTGCCTACGGGCACGATGGAGCGGCACACCACCAGGCGGCGATAGGCGTTTTCGTCCAGGGTGCGCTGCAAGCCCGTGGCCAGCGTGATGAGCGTTTTGCCGGTGCCGGCCGTACCCACCAGGGTAACGATATCCAAGCTGTCATCCAGCAGCAGTTCCATCGCAAAGCGCTGTTCTTTGTTTAACGGCTTGATGCCCCACGCCACCGGCTCCTGCGAAGACAGCGGCCGCAATACAAATTCCGCCCCGTTGGAAATGCGCCCGATGGCGGATTTTTTGCTTCCGTCGGACGCTTTTAAAATAATAAACTCGTTGGAAAAGTAGACGCTGGGGTCCATCGGCAATTTTTTGTCGCGGTAGAAGGCGTCAATTTGTTCGGACGGCACTTCCAGTTCCGCCACCCCGGTGTAGAGTTCGTCCACATTCACTTTGTCCGTGGTGTAATCTTGCGCGGCCAGGCCCAATGCGTCGGCTTTCAGGCGCATATTGATGTCCTTGGTCACCACGATGACCGGCGCCGTGTTCTTTTTGTACGAACTTTCTTTTTTGCTTAGCGTGTAGGCAATGTTTAAAATGGAGTTGTCCGCCTTGTTAAACGCCAGCGACTGCGGCAGCATATTGGGCTTGTCCAGTTCAATTTTTAATATGCCGCCCTTGGGCAATTTAACGCCTTCGTTTAACCGCCCGCTTTTGCGCATTTCATCCAGCGTGCGCGAAACCATACGGGCGTTTTTGCCGCGGGTATCGCTTTCGCTCTTAAAGGAGTCCAGCTCCTCAATGACGGCCATGGGGATAATGATATCGTTATCCTCAAAGGCGTGCAGGCAGTTCACGTCGTGTAATAGAACGTTTGTATCCAAGATGAATGTTTTTTTCATAATGCGCCCCTTGTATGTTTCCGCCGGGAGGCGGGTCTTTTTATAGTATAGCCGCTTGGCGGGGTTCGTCAAGCCCTTCTTCAGACGGGGCCCCGTCGTTGTGCATATTTTAGCATTAATTGCTATAAATATATATATGAAATATCTTTGCATACACGGACACTTTTACCAGCCCCCGCGCGAAAACGCCTGGCTGGAAGAAATTGAAATCCAGGACAGTGCCGCCCCGTACCACGATTGGAACAGCCGCATCTGTGCGGAGTGCTATTCCCCCAACACCATGGCGCGCGTGCTGGACGGAAATAAAGATTTGATTGATTTAACCAACAACTACGCCCGCATCAGCTTTAACTTCGGGCCGACGCTTTTGTCGTGGATGGAAAAACACGAGCCCGAAGTGTACCAGGCCATCCTGGAGGCCGACCGCCTGGGGCGTGCGCGCTTTGGCGGGCACGGCGGCGCGATTGCCCAAGTATACAACCATATGATTTTGCCCTTGGCCAACGCGCGCGATAAAGTGACGCAGGTCAAATGGGGCATTGCCGATTTTACCAAACGCTTCGGCCGCAAGCCGGAAGCCGTTTGGCTGGCCGAGACCGCCTGCAATACCGAAACGTTGCAGGTGCTGGCCGACGAAGGAATGAAGTTCGTCATTTTGGCGCCCGGGCAATGCAAGCGGGTGCGCAAAATCGGCGAAGAGAAATGGCAGGAAGTCGGCGCGGGGGTGGACCCCAAGCGCGCCTACCGCTGCAATTTGCCCAACGGGAAAAATATTGCGCTGTTCTTTTACGACGGGCCCATTTCGCAGGGGATTGCGTTTTCGGACACGCTTTCTTCCGGCGAAAAATTTGCCGCCCGCCTGTTAAGCACCTACAACGCCGGTGACGAAGCCCAGCTGATGCACATTGCTACCGACGGGGAAACCTACGGCCACCACCAAAAATTTGCCGAAATGGCCCTGGCGTACTGCCTCAAAAAAGTGGAAGAAACGCCGGATGTGGAGCTGACGGTATACGGTGAATTTTTGGCCAAGTATCCGCCGCAGTACGAAGCGGAAATCGTGGAAAATTCCTCCTGGAGCTGTTTCCACGGGGTGGAGCGCTGGCGCGCCAACTGCGGGTGCAATTCCGGGATGAAACCCGGCTGGAACCAAAAGTGGCGCGGGCCGTTGCGCGACGCGCTGGATTTCGTGCGCGACGAAATGATCAAAACGTTTGAAAACGTTGGCAAAGAATATTTCAAAAACCCGTGGGACGCGCGCAACGATTACATTGATTTGGTATTGGACCGCTCGCTGGACGCCCAGCACCGGTTCTTCTTAAAACACGCGACGGAAAAAGCCTGGAACGACCGCCCCAAAGCGCTGATGTTGTTGGAAATGCAGCGCAACGCGATGCTGATGTATACCAGCTGCGGGTGGTTCTTTGACGAAATCAGCGGGATTGAAACCGTGCAGATTATGCAGTATGCCGCCCGGGCGATGGAATTGAACCGCGTAATCAGCGGGACGGATTTGGAACCGGCGTTTATGGAAAAACTGGCCGACGCACCCAGCAACATCAAGGAACTGAAAAACGGGGCCGTGGTGTACGAACGCTACGTGAAACCGCAGGTAATGCCGATTGAAAAAATTGCGCTGGAACACGTGGTTTCTATGCTTTCGGACGATACGGTCAACCCGCAGAAAGCCTACGAATGCGACGTGCTTTCCTACGAGCCGCAAAAGCTGGCGGCGCCCGGCTTCCGCCTGTGCTACGGGGACATTACGCTCAAATCCCGCACCACGCTGTTGGAACGCAAAATGCAGTTTGCCGTGCTCCAGCAGGGCGCGGTGGATTTTGTCTGCGCCGCGGGGGACGACGGCACCCTGGACCGCAACGCGGTGTTTGCCAAGATGGAAGAATTCTTCCATACGGGCAAATGCGAAGACTGCGCCGCCTACATCCGCCAGGCCTTCCCCAAACAATATCCGTTGGTGTCTATGTTCCAGGACGTGCGCCGCAAGGTAATGGATTCCGTGCTGCACAAAATGAACGAAGAAACCGACCACAAATTTACGGAAGTGTTTGAACGGCAGTACCCCGTGGTGCGCGGGCTGCAGCTGATCGGCGCGCCCATTCCCAAGCCGTTTTTGACGGTGGCGGAGTTTGTGTTGTCGGAAGATTTAAAGGCCGAATTCCGCGCGGCGGACGTGGACGTAAACGCCGTGGAGGAATTGATGGAAGACGTAAAAACGCTGGGGCTGGACGTATCCAAAGGCACGGTGCGCGACGCCGTGACCGAAAAACTGACGTTCTTGTCCTTTGCGTTTGCGCGCAATCCGGCCGACAATGCGGCCGCGCTGAAATTGGTGGAATTTTTAAATTACGCCGATATCTTCGGCTTTGTGCCCGATACCGTGCGCGCACAGGAATTTGTGTTTTTGGGGCTTCGCTCGCTGGGCGAGGACGCCAAAAAGAAGGATATCCTGCGGGCGCTGGCACGCAAGCTGAAAATTGCGCTGTAACGAAACACATCTAAAAAGCCCCGGGGAACCGGGGCTTTTTTATTACAGGTTTTTCAAAACGGAGCGAGGGGTATTTTTTAGTTTGCGTTTGGCCAGCGGTTCGCCTTGTTTGGCGGCGCGCAGGTAATAGCGCAGGGCGGTTTTTTCGTCTTTTTCCACGCCGATGCCTTTTTCGTAGAAGTGGGCCGTAAGCGTTTGGGCCAGGGGGCTGTTTTCCTCGGCCGCGGCTTTCATAATGCCAAAGCCTTTGGCGGGGTCGGCCGCGATGCCGATGCCCTGCACGTAGCACAGGGCCAAGTTCACGCGGGCTTCAAAATCGTTCAAGGCGGCGGCCATTTGGTACCAGTAAAAAGTCTTTTCCGGGTTGGGGTCGCAGCCGTGCCCGGCGTTGTACAGCCCGGCCAGGGCGTTCATCGCAGGAATACTGCCGTTTTTGGCGGCGGTATCAAACCAGTTTAACGCTTGGGCGTAGTCCTGCGGGACGTGCTTGCCCCGGTAGTAAAAAAGCCCCAGCTGATATTGGGCCTTGGCGTCGCCGGCGGACGCTTTGGCCAACAGGTCTTTAAACGGGCTGCGCGCATGCTTGTGCAGGAAAAACAGCGCCACTGCCAAAATAAAAATAATTGCCAGCCCGGTGCGGGTTTCTATCCATTCCATTTTTGTTCCTTGCGGGCCCGCTTTTGCAGGCGGGACCTGATGTAAATATTATTTGGTTTGCACCAATTTGCGGTTTGAGAGCAGGTAAACTTCGTCCGCGTATTCGGTGGCGTGTGCGTCGTGCGTCACCATCAAAATTGTCAGTCCCTTTTCGCGGCTCATCCGGGCAAAATCGGCAAACACTTGTTCTTTGCGTGCCGTGTCCAGGTTGCCGGTGGGTTCGTCCGCCAGCAAAAGGGGCGGGTCGTTGCGCAGGGCGCGGGCAATGCTGGCGCGCTGCTTTTCGCCGCCGGACAAATCGGCCGGCAGTTTGTGGCTGATGGCGCCCAAACCCAAATTTTCCAGCAATTGCTGGGCCCTTTTTGGGTCGGGCCGGCCGTGCATCAAAGCGGGCATATCCACGTTTTCCAAGAGGGAAAATTCGGGCAGCAGCCCGTCAAACTGGAACACAAACCCCATTTTTTTAAGCCGCAGGGCCGAGCGGGCCGTTTCGCTTTTGAGGGCGGTGATGTCATGCCCGTCCAGGCGGATGACGCCGGAAGTGGGTTTATCCAGCATGGCAATTAAATTTAACAGCGTGCTCTTGCCCGAGCCGCTGGGCCCCAACAGCACGGTAAATTTGCCGCGCTTGATGGTCAGCGTGACGTCTTCCAGCACGCAGAGGTTTTCGTCGCCTTGTCCGTAAATTTTGGTTAAATGTTCCAGTTCTATCATATCATCCGTACCGTATGGCGTCCGTGGGGTGCACGCGCGACGCTTTCACCGCCGGGTACAGCCCCGCCACAAAGCAAATCAAGCAGCTGCCGCCCACCACGGCCAAAATGTCCCACAGTTGCATGCGCACCGGGACTTTGGTCAAATAGTAAATATCGCCGGGCAGTTCCACGATGTTAAACGTGGCGATAATCCAACACAGTAAACACGCCAACAGCAGCCCCAGCACAATGCCCAGCCCCGCAATCACCATGGCTTCCCACATAAAAATTTTGCGTATCATCCGCGGGCTGGCGCCCATGGCGCGCATAATGCCGATGTCACGCAGTTTTTCGGTGCCGAGCAGAATGAGGTTGCCGGCAATGTTTAGCGAGGCTACCCCGATAATTAAAAACAGAATGATGAACATCATCGTTTTTTCCAGCTTCAGCGCCGCGTAGAGCGTACTGTTCAGCTGGGCGAACGTCCGCACGGAATAGCCGTGGCCGATGACGTCGCGGATTTGTTCGGCGGCTTTGTCGGCGTCGTTGATGTTGTGCAGTTTGACGGCAATGCCCGTGGTGCCCTGGTGCAGGCCCAAGAAATCGCTGGCGTGGTTTAACAGCGTGTAGGCGATGGTGTTGTCAAACTCGTAATATCCGGTGCGCAAGAGGCCGCTAATGCGGAATTTTTTCATTTTGGGGAACATCCCCGCCGAGGTAGAAATGGATTGGGGGGAAATCAGCACCACGTCATCGCCAATGTCGGCCCCTAAATTGGCGGCCAGCTCGCTGCCCAGCACCAAGGGCGGCGGGGCGTCCTGCGGCCAATCGGGCGTGAAGGAACCTTCTTCCACCGAGTCGGCCAGCGTGTTGATTTTCTTTTCCTGTTCCGGGTCCAGCCCGCGCACGATGAGTCCCACGCTTTGGCCCGCATAGGTGATAATGCCCTGGCCGTAAATGTGCGGCGCGGCGGCTTCCACCAGCGGGAGCTGTTCCACCAGCTGGATATTCTTTTTATACGTCTTTTCGCTCATGCGGCCAAAGATGAGGATATGGCTTTGGGCGCCGATGATTTTATCCTTGATGTCCGTTTGAAAGCCGTTCATCACGGACAAGGTGGTAATGAGCGCGGCTACCCCCACGCTGACACCCGCCACGCCGATAAGCGTGGTGATAAAGGCAAACAGCCCTTGGCGGCGGGTTAAATAGCGCAGGGCGACAAATCGTTCAAATTTCATAGAAGTATTTTACCTTATATGGAGCAAATTGTCCCGCCGGGCAAAAAAGGCAGAAAAACCCCGCGCTTATCTTGGCGTGGGGTTTTTGGGGAAAGACTTTTATTTTTCTTCTTTTTCGTCCAGCTTTTTGAGCGTGGGGAACAAGATGATTTCGCGGATAGAGTCTTGGCCGGTCAGCATCATCACGATGCGGTCAATCCCAATCCCCATCCCGCCGGTGGGCGGCATGCCGCTTTCCATCGCTTCAATATAGTCGGCGTCCAGGATGTCGGCGTTGTTGGCGTCTTCGCCTTTGGCGATGGCCTTGGCGGCCGCTTGGTCTTTCAGGCGCTGGAGCTGGTCGGCCGGGTCGTTTAACTCGGTATAGGCGTTGCCGAGTTCCTGCCCGTTGACGAACACTTCAAAGCGTTCCACAATTTCCGGATCGCCCGGTTTGGTTTTGGCAAACGGGCTGACGGCGGTGGGGTAGTCCATCGCGATGACCGGGTTGTGGTATTCGGCCAAGAGCTTGCCTTCAAAAAGTTCGTCAAAAATATCCGAGTCGGAGCTGTCGGCCGTAAATTTGACGCCCTGTTCCTTGGCGACTTCTTCCAGTTTGGCGCGGTTGAATTTGCGGCCGTCCAACACTTCGTGGATGTCGCGGCCGAATTTTTCCTGCCATTTTTCCGGGATGTGCACGCGCACGTAAGGCGGGCGCAGGTCCACTTCGTGTCCGCGGAAATGGATTTTTTCCATTCCGATGGCTTTGGCCGCGTTGCCCAAAATTTCGTCAAACAAGTCGGCCATGGTGTTCACGTCCCCGTACGCCTGATAGAGTTCCATCATCGTAAATTCGGGGTTGTGGGTGGTGTCAATGCCTTCGTTGCGGAACATATGCCCGATTTCGTAAATTTTGTCCATTCCGCCGATAATCAACCGTTTGTGGTACAGTTCCAACGCAATGCGCATATACAGCGGCATTTTAAGCGCGTTGTGGTACGTTTCAAACGGGCGCGCAATGGCACCGCCGGCATCGGGGTTTAAAATGGGGGTTTCCACTTCCAAAAATCCTTTGTCGTCCAGCGTTTTGCGGATAGAGGTGATGATTTTGGCGCGCTTGATGAAAATTTCTTTCACGTCTTCGTTGGCAATCAAATCCAGGTGGCGTTTGCGGAAGCGCACTTCGGTATCCTGCAAGCCGTGGTATTTTTCCGGCAGGGGGCGGATGGCTTTGGACAAGAGCGTCAGTTTGGTGACTTTAATCGTCTTTTCGCCGGTCTTGGTGACGAACACGTGCCCGGTAACGGAGATAAAATCCCCCACGGAAATGTGTTTTTTGAAAAACGCGTACGCTTCGTCGCCCAAGTTGTCTTTGGAAATATAGAGCTGCACGCGGCCCGAAAAATCGCGCAAGTGAGCAAACGCCGCCTTGCCCATTAACCGCAGCTGCATCAGGCGCCCGGCGGTTACGGCCTCGGCCCCTTCGGGCGAGTCCTTGGCCTGCTGGCAGGAAATTTGCTTTTCGCAGCGGTTCGGATACGGAGCAATGCCTAGTTTGCGGATTTCATCCACTTCGGCGTAGCGCTGGGCAATAATTTCGTCCAACGCGTTATTATGATGATGTTGCGTATTTTCGGTTGACATCGGTAAAACCTCGTAATTAGTATTAATTCTATTGTAGCAAATTGGTTGCATGGTGCGCCCGGCTGAATAATTGATACAATAAATCACAGGGGTTTATTTTATGAAGATGAGTACCATTTTAACCACGTTATTGGTGGCCGCTTTGTTGGCGGGCGGGTTGTATTTGCGCTACCACCAAAAAGACACCGATTCCCGCGGAGCCACGCGCCTGATGCGCTCTATTGAAAACCACGCGGAAATGCAGGACACGCTCAAACTGATTGAAAAGAGCGAGGATGTAAATATGCGCGACAAATCCGGCCAGACGGCGTTGTTTTACGCGGCGCGATCGGCGCAGGACCCGCAAGTCGTGCGCGATTTACTGGAAGCCGGCGCCAATTTGCACATTGCCGACGACAACGGCCAAACCGCCCTGATGGTGGCGGCGCGGTATAATCCGTCGGCCGACGTGCTGGAAGAATTTACCAAAAACGGGGCGCACGTAAACGCGTCCGATAACGAAGGCAACACGCCTTTGTTGCTGGCGGCCCAATACAATACGCCGGAAGTCATCCGCGCGCTGCTGCGCGCCAAGGCGGACCCGGGCATCACCGGACCCGAAGGCAAAACCGTGGCCGAAGCGCTGGCCGAAAATACCCATTTGACCGACCAGGAAAAAACCGACTACCGCCAAGCGATGTTGGTGCTTTCTATTTTGCAGGGTGCGTATTAAACGTTGTTTTGAAACATATGCAAAAGGCCTCCCAAACGGGAGGCCTTTTTGTTGCGGGGGAAAAGGAGTTAAGGCTGTTTCCCGGCAGAATACGGCGTAAACGTAAAATAGCCGTCGCGGTCCATTTTCAGTTCGCCCCACGTTAATTGCCCGTTGAGGCGGAAAAGAGCGCTGACGCGGTAAATCCACGACGGAGGAATATCGTGCGGGACGGAAACATACACGCCCCAGCCCACGCGTTTTAAATGAAAGACAACCGACAAAAACGGTTTTTCGTCCGTGCTGGATTGTAGGGAGGTGGCAAAAAATACGGCGCTTTGGGGGTTCAGCGCGGCATAAATGGCTTTGGTGCCGGGCGGATAGGAACGGCCGTCGTACGGTTCGTAACACGTATAATGGGATTTGGATACTTCCATTCCGTGGCGTAAAATGTGGCGCAGCTGTTTGCCGTCTGCGTCCAAACGCATGCCGCGGAACATTACTTTTTCATTTTCCTCCAAGGGAAGCGGCGGAATGCGGTCCCGATTGCGCAGCAGCAAGGGCTTGGGAAGCAGCCGCTTGGGGGAAATAAAAGAATAGGTGTTGACTGCACGAGTGACGGTACGGAAATGGGACGGGCGGTTTAGCAAAGCGGCCCGCACAAGCGCGCGTTTGATTTTGGATTGGGCGGCCGCGGTGAGGATTTGCACTTTTCCGGGCAATAAACCTTTTTTTAAAAAATTCCATTTTTGGGCATACGCATTCGGCGCAGCCACACACACGAGAGCTGACAGACAGCCCGTTAAAAAAATTGTTTTAAACTGTAGGGGCATATATATAAAATAGCTTTTTTGGGGAATGTTCCGCTTAGGACTTTGGACCTAGGCGAACGGGCATTTTGGGCCCAGGCCGGCCGCAGGCCAAGCAGTTGGCCTGCTGTCCCGGCACAAATAAAAAACCGCCTTGCGGCGGTCTAAAATCTGGTTCCGGGACTAGGCTCGGCCACCCGTCGCCTTGCTGACGCGCGGCGCGTTCGGCCCCGCCTCGCGGTACTCGCCTTGCCCGTTGGGCAAACTCGTACAACGCTGCGGCTTTCTCGTCCTAGCGCAGGCCAAGCAGTTGGCCTGCTGTCCCGGCACAAATAAAAACCGCCTTGCGGCGGTCTAAAATCTGGTTCCGGGACTAGGACTCGAACCTAGAATTAATGCTCCAGAGGCATCCGTGTTACCATTACACCATCCC
>CALUZE010000003.1 GCA_944325235.1 uncultured Elusimicrobiales bacterium
AAGGCCTGGCCGGCGTGCCGGTGGTGCTGCCGCCTACGCCGCCCGCCGGGTATGCGCAGTCCTATTACGTGTACACCATTCGCGCCGAAAAGCGCGACGAGCTGCAGGCATTCTTAAAAGCACGCAACATCGGCTCGGCCGTGTATTACCCGGTGCCGCTGTACAAACAGCCCGCCTACAAAGACCGCGGTTTTAACGCCGAGGACTTCCCCGAAGCCGAAAAAGCCGCCAAAGAAGTGCTGTCTATCCCCATGTTCCCGGAAATTACGGAAGAACAAATCCACCGCGTGTGTGAAGCTATCCGGGAATTTTACGAAAAAGACGCCACGTTGTAATTTGGCAGTTACCTCAAACGCCGGGTTTACAAGCCCGGCGTTTTTTTGCGTCCGCTAACCCTCATTTTAAAATCCCGGTTTGGCCGTGCATTTGGCCCATTTTAGGGCCTTTGGAAGCCCTCCCCCAGGTGCGTTTGCCCCATCTGTTTACACAGGCCTCTCGCCAAAAACCGCAAGGGCAAGCAATTTAAAAATTATCCTTATTTTTTAAGGATTTTTATTTGCGAGTTTGTCCCCCGCTCCGCTATGGCACTTTTCGGGCAACAAAAAGCCCCGGATGGAACCGGGGCGTTCAAAACATACGGGAAGTACTGTTACAGCATTTTATTTTTCAAGCGGCTGGCGATGTTGTCCAACTCATCCAACGAATGGTAATGAATCACCAGGGTGCCTTTTTTCATATTTTTGCCGTATTTTACTTCCACCTTGGTGCCCAGCGCGGTTTGGAGTTCGTTTTCAAACGAGGCAACCTCCACCGGTTTGGCAGTTTTATCCGCCTTTTTGGCCGGGAACATCAGCGCACGGGCGGCGTCTTCGGCCTGGCGGACGGACATTTTGGTTTTGCACATCTTTTTAAAGAGTACGTCCCGCTTAGCGGAATCCGTTACCATTAACAGCGCACGGCCGTGCCCTTCGGACAATGTTCCTTCCTGCAGGGCCTGTTGGATTTCCGGTTCCAGGTCCAGCAAACGCAGCGCGTTGGAAATGGCCGCCTTGGACTTGCCGCAATACGAGGCCAAATCCGTCTGCGTGATGTAAAATTTGCTCATCAAATTGCGGTAGCCGAGGGCCGTTTCAATGGGGTTTAAGTCTTCGCGCTGGATGTTTTCAATCAAAGCCAGGGCGCACATTTCCTGATCGCCCAGGTGCTTGTGCACAATGGCGTCAATTTCCGTCATCCCCGCCAATTGCGTCGCGCGGAAGCGGCGTTCCCCTACTACGATTTCGTATTTATCCAAACTGGCATCGTACACCACCACAATCGGCTGCGTAAGGCCATGTTCTTTAATGGACTGGGCCAGCTCCTGGAGTTTTTCTTCATCAAATACGCGGCGCGGCTGAAAGCGGTTGGGCACGATTTTGCTGATGGCAATCCGGGTGACGCTCATCCCCGGCGTTTGCAGCTGTTGGGCTTGCTCCGCGGGCATTTGCATCACTTCTTGCGTTTGTTTAATTAAGGCGTCTAAGCCTTTTCCTAAAGCCTGTCTGGACATCTGGTTATCCTCCAAAATCGTAGTTCAAGGGCATTTCACCCGTCATTTTAAAGTCTTTATACATCTGCGCGTCTGCCCCGCGGCGGGTTAAAAATTCAATGGCCAAATGAATGTAGGCGTTGGCCCCGCGGCAGGCGGGGTCGTAATCAAAAATGGATTGCCCGAAGCTGGGCGCCTCGGCCAAGCGGATATTGCGCGGGATAGGGGTTTTATAAATCTTGTCGCCAAAGAAACGGCTGACTTCCGCCAACACTTGTTTGGACAGGTTCATACGGGCATCGTACATCGTCAGTACGCCGCCGTCCATTTTCAGGTTGGGGTGCAAAAATTGTTTGATTTTGGCCACGGTGTTCATAAAGTGGGCCAAGCCTTCCAGCGCGTAGTATTCGCACTGCACGGGCGTAATCACACTGTCGGCCGCCATCATGGCGTTCAGGGTAAGCAGCCCCAGGGAAGGCGGGCAGTCAATGATGATATACTTATACATATTGCGAAACGGCGCCAGCGCATCCTTGAGCATATTTTCCCGGCCGCGGACGTTCACCAGTTCCACTTCGGCCCCGGCTAAATCCTTGCAGGCAGGCAGTACATCCAACATTTCGCTGGAAGTTTGGCGGACGACTTGGTCAAACGTGGCCGTTTGGGTAAGCAGGTGATAAACGGATTTTTCGCCGTCGGCTACCGTTACTCCCAATCCGGAACCCGCGTTTCCCTGCGGGTCAAAATCTACCAGCAAGACTTCCTGGTCCAAGCACGCCAAAGCATAAGACAGATTGATAGCAGTAGTGGTTTTGCCTACGCCGCCTTTCTGGTTGGCTACGACGACTATTTCTCCCATATCTCCTCCTGTATAAGTATACTTATATTAAACATTAATTGGGTGCAAAAAGCAATACAGGGGCGTGTGTTTTCACGTGAAAACAAGCCCCTAAAAGCGGTCATGTGCGCCACGTGTTTTCACGTGAAAACAGCACTATTTGATAAGCCCCATCCGGCTGGGCGGCCAATGAATAAACCAGGCTTTGCCTTTGATGTTCGCGCGCGGGACCGGGCCCCAAAAGCGGGAATCGCAGGAATCGTCCCGGTTGTCCCCCATCACAAAATAGGTTCCTTCCGGCACCGTCACCGGGCCGAAAGAATCGCGCAGATAAAATCCTAAATAGTTATCCAGCAGATGGTCCTGCCAGACTTGTTGGTATTGTTCCGGGTCTTCCGGTGCTTCATAGGGCATACGTTCCACATCCTGGTACAGTTCATAGGGCTGTTCAGGCAGCTGTACCCCATTCACCCACGGGCGGCCATTAATTACCTGCACCGTGTCCCCCGGCATAGCAATCACACGCTTGACGAAATCCTTACCGTACTGACTGCCGCCGCAATTTTGCTGTTGGCGGTCTTTGGCCGGGAATTGAAAGACCACAATGTCCCCCGGTTTAATATCTTCAAACGCGCCAAAGCGGATGTCCGTAAGCGGGATGCGGAACCCGTATACGGCTTTATTCACAAACAAATGGTCCCCTTCCAACAGGGTATTATGCATAGAGGCCGAAGGAATTTTAAATGCCTGAATAAAAAAGAACATAACAAATGCCGCCACAAACCCGGCAAAATAGACCGTATTGCTCCATTCCAAATCCGCCTTCATCAGGCTTTCTTGTTTTTTGGCGTTTGCCTGTTGGGCCTTCACATAGCCGTACCCCGCACACGCCGCCGCACACACAAAGCTGCCAATAATTTGGCTGGCTGTGACCGGTTCCCCCACTCCCCCCCGCAGCACAAACAACAGCAAGTAGGCGGCACACAAGATAATTACAAACAAAAAGGACGCATGCCACCAACCAAAAGCATTCGGGGTGGCCAGCTTGTTATGCTTTGTTAAGTAGCGGGTAAGCAAAGTGAATGCGTACATCACGCACGCGGCAATAAAAAGACGTTGTTCCATAAGGCTCCTATCGGGTTGTTTTCACGTGAAAACTGCCCGTTATAAGTTGTTGATAAAGGTGTTGATATTGTGGAGAAGTTTGCGTAATCCGCTCGGAAATACGACGGGACTCCCCACTCATTTCCAAGCGGCGGGAAGCGCTTTGGGCGGCCTCGGTTAAAAAGCAACTGAGTAGCGTAATATCCCCCGGGGTAAACACAAAGCCGTTCTTGCCGTGTTCTACCCACAAGGGCATATCCCCCACGCGGCTGACGATACACGGCAACCCGACCCGCAGAGCTTCCAACAGGGCCAACGGCAGGGATTCTTCTACGGAAGCAAGCACAAATACATCTGCCATATTCAGCCAATCATTTATGTCCGTTTGTGCCCCCGCCAGCAAAACTTTCTTCTCCATTTGGTTGGCTTGGATATAGGCCTCCAGTTTCTTCCGCTCCGGGCCCTCCCCTACATATACCAACCGGGCCGCCTCACACGTGCGGGCCACATTGCGGAACGCTTGCAGCAAGGTGAGCGGGTCCTTTACCGGGGCCAAGCGTGCCACACTGAGGAAAATAACTTCTTTGTCCGTATATCCGTGTTCTTTCCGCATACGGCTGCGAAGGGCCGTATCCGAATAAAATACAGTAGGGTCTGCCCCGTTCGGGAGCAGGTAGACTTTTTCTTTGGCGTATTTCTGTTTTCCCACCAAATAGCGCGCGGTGGAAAACGATTCCGCCACCGTCAGCGTATCTAAATCTTTCAGCAAGCGGTCCACCCAACGCAATAATAACGATTTTTTGGCGAAATCAAAATGCGGCGTGGTAATGAGTTTGACCTTTTTCCCCGCACAGGCCACCCGGGTATATTCCATACCGCGGTAGAGCAGGGCGTGCACGATATCCGGCTGAAAGGCGATGACTTCATCCGCGATTTGGCGGATGACGCGGCTTTGGTGAAGCCCATGCATATGAAGCGTCTTTACTTCCGCCCCAGCCTGCTGCATTTCCTGCGCCACAAGGCCCAACGGCTTTAACGAAAGTACGCGGACGGTATTTCCCGGCGCCATAAAACGCACCAGGTCCGATAAGGCTTTTTCCGCGCCGCCGGTTTCGGTAGAAGTAATGACATATAAAAGTTTCATACGTTTATTATACTAAAGTTTCCTTTTGGGGCCGGGCCAAATTCCGCGGCGTACACTGCCAAAAAAGGGCTTCCGAAAGAAGCCCTTTTTGGGTTGCAAAAAATGCTTAAATTTTAAGGATTTTTTATAAAACCACCCCAAAATTTAATTTTCCGGCTTAAACTGGTCCTTTCCTACCCCGCAAACCGGGCAGACCCAGTCCTCTTTTACATCTTCCCACTTGGTTCCGGCCGGCACGCCGTGTTCCGGATCCCCCACTGCGGGATCATAAACATAACCACAAACTTCACAGACATATTTTACCATAAGGATTTCCTCCCCTTGTGTTGTTACAAATAATTTTACAAATGCGTCGCCCCGGCCGGCGTTTTGCCTTTGATGACGTGGTGATAATAATCGTACGTCAGGGCAATGCCGTTGGGGTGCAGCACGCCGGCGTCTTTCACCTCGCCGATGAACAGCGTATGCGTGCCGACGTCCACCTGTTGGGCTACCTGTACTTCCATATACGAAAGCGTATGCTCCGTAACAATCGGGCAGCCCAATGCGCCCATTTTATAGGGCACGTTGGCAAATTTATCAAAGGTGCGCCCCGTGCGAAAACCGAAAATTCCGATGAACGGCAACGTGGTGGCTTGTTCCAGCGGCATAGCGGCAAAGACGCCGCTTTTGACAATCAGTTCGTGCGTCAAACTGTTTTTATTGACGGAAATAGCCACCCGCGGCGGTTCGGCCGTTACCTGAAAAACGGTGTTTACAATCAGGCCGTTTTTCTTTTCGCCGTCGGCCGTCGTAACGATGTACAAACCGTACGTCACATACTGCAAGCCGTCGTTAATGTCTTGCACGGACATAGTGCGCTCCTATTTTACTTTTTCGGCCAACTTGCGGCTGACCGTTAAGCCCAATTCGCGGCAGGCTTGTTTGATGTTCTCGTCGGGCACGAACGGCGATTTGATCGCCGGGGACACGACTTCCACCTGCATGCTTTCCAACGTTTTGGTCAGTTCGTCCACCGGGGCACCGTTCCACCCGTACGAGCCGAACGCCGCACCGATGAGGCCTTTTTTGCGCAGGCCTTTTAAGTAGCACAGCACGTCGGCCATCGCCGGGAAAATCTGGCTGTTAAGCACCGGGGAACCAATCAGCAAGGCACTGGCATCCAAGAGTTCGGTGGCCACGTCGCTGCGGTGGTTGGAATGCATAGAAAGCTGTTTGACTTCCGTCCCCCCCGCGCGCAGGCCTTCGGTAATGTAATTGGCCATTTTTTCAGTGCTGCCCCACATTGTATCGTACACGACGAGCGCTTTGTTTTTGGGCGCTTGCGTGGCCCATTTGGCGTACAAATTGATGATCTTAGACGGGTCTTTGCGCCACACAAAACCGTGGTCCGGCGCAATCAGGCGCGGAGAAAGGCCCATTTTTTGCACTTGCGCCAAAAAGCGCAGTACAATATCGGAATACGGCAGCACGATGTTGGCGTAGTATTTTTCCGCCTCGTAGAGCCAAAGGCGTTCTTCGTTCTCGTCGTCAAACAGTTTGCTCGTGGCGTAGTGCATACCGAAAACATCGTTGGTGAACAGGACGTTTTCTTTTTCCAGATACGAAAACATACTGTCCGGCCAGTGCAGCATGCGCGCTTCCACAAACGAAATTGTATCGCCGCCGACGTCAATGCGGTCACCGGTTTTGACGGTTTTTAATTTCAAATCACAGTGGAACTGGGCCGTAATGTCTTTAAATCCCATGGCCGAGACGTATACTTCGTCGGGCTGGATATAATTGACCGCCTGGGGCAGCGCGCCCGAGTGGTCCATTTCCGAGTGGTTAGAGATGATGATTTTAATTTTTTTCGGGTCAATCACGCTTTGGATGCGTTCCATCATTTCGCCGTAAAATTCTTTTTTTACCGTATCCACCAGGGTGGGTTTTTCCCCCATCACCAAATAGGCGTTGTACGTCGTGCCGCGCTTGGTGGAATAGCCGTGAAAATCCCGGATGTTCCAATCAATCGCACCGACCCAATACACGTGTTCTGAAATTTTTACCGCTTCCATCATAAATACATTCTCCTCTGGCTAAACAGCGCCCCCCGCAAAAGCGGAGGGCGTGCTAAATTAGTTGGCTTTTTCCCACAGCCCGTGCAAGTTGCAATACTCGCGCGCGATGACTTTTTCCGCCTTGGTTTCAAAAA
This sequence comes from uncultured Elusimicrobiales bacterium, assembly GCA_944325235.1. Classification (GTDB taxonomy): domain Bacteria; phylum Elusimicrobiota; class Elusimicrobia; order Elusimicrobiales; family Elusimicrobiaceae; genus Avelusimicrobium. The sequence goes on from CALUZE010000003.1 coordinate 6,809, forward strand.
CGGCTTCGGGCGCGTCGCCGGGTTTTAAGTGTTTGCGCATGATTTTGCCGCATTCGGTGCACACGAGTTCAATCCATTCAATATAGTGTGCATCCAACATCGGGTGCGCTACGCTGCCCACTTTCACGCGGTAGCCGCCTTCAATTTGTTCAATCACGGGGACGTGTTTTTCCGTCGCACCGTCGGTGGTGCCGGCGTTTTGCAGTTTCATCGGTTGGCCGCAGCACACCAGTTCCCCCCCGCCAGCGTGCACGACTTCCACCATATTGTCGCAAACGGAGCATTTATAAATTTCGTTTACTTTCGTCATATTTGTTTCTCCCTATAAACATTTTTTAATTTCCAGCAGGACGGTTTCGTAATCCGGCTCCTGCGTGACTTCGGGAACAAACTGGATATATCTTATTATACCTTGTTTGTCTACGATAAACACAGCGCGGGTAAGTAACCCCAAATCTTCCAGCAGTACGCCATAGTCCCGCGCGAACCCAAAATTGCGGTAATCCGACGCGGTAATCACATTTTTGACCCCGTTGGCCGCACACCAGCGTGCCTGCGCAAAGGGCAAATCCCGGCTGACGGTTAAAATCACCACGTCCCCGGGCAAGCGGGCCGCTTCCTGGTTAAAGCGGCGCGTTTCCAAGCTGCACACCGGCGTATCTACCGACGGTACACAGGAAATCACGCAGACTTTGCCGTGAAAACGGTCCAAATTCACCGGCTCCAAAGCGTTGCCCACCAATTGGAAATCCGGCGCTTTGTCCCCCACTTTCAGTTCGGCCCCGCTTACGGCAGCCGGCAAACCGTTCATGGTAATGTGTGGATGGCTCATAGGACTCCTTATTAATAATAATTCCTATTAATATAGTATATCATATTTAGAATTTCCTTATTATAGTAGAACCGTTTGCCGGAAACAAGCGTAAAAAATAATTAGATGAATGAAATCCAAAAAATCGGTACTTTTTAGTAAAATACCGTTTTAACAAAGCCAAGCAAAGCCATAATGCTTGGGTAGCCAAAATTTAAAAACGCGCAAAATAACGCATTTTAAGCTATTTTACAGCGGTTTTACCGTTTTTCCGTTTGACCTGGCCTTATGGAAAGTAGTATTATGTAAGAAACTACTTTTTATGGCGGCATGATTGTGGACAATTTACAAGACTACCCTCAGTTGATTCCCGTTTTTCAAGATATAGAAACGATTATCGGAAAAGATACGTATGATATGTGGCTCCGACCGGCGCAATTTGCCTACGACGGAACGACGCTGACGATATCGCTGCCGAACCAATTTTGGGGCAAAACCATCCGGGAACGGTATGAACACATCATTAAAGACGCATTTTTAAAGCATTTGGGGGCGGAAATTGCCGTCGTGTACGAAGTATCGGCGCAGCCGCCCGCTCCGTCCATTAATTCGGCGCAGGACGTAATCCCCGTCCGCCCGGAAGCGGCACCCGTATTACCTAAAAATCCGTTTTCGGCCCGGTTAAATTCCGCCTACACTTTTGATAATTTTATTGAATCTCCTTCCAACCGCTTTGCGTACAAAGCGGCCGAAGCCGTGGTGCACAAATTGGGCAACCGCGAAAATAACCCGTTGGTGATTTATTCCGCCCCGGGGCTGGGCAAAACCCACCTGCTGCACGCCATCGGCAACCAGATTTTAAAGGAAAACCCAAACGCCAAAGTGCTCTATATGTCCGGCGAAGAATTCGTCAGCGAATACATTGAAGCGCTGCAAAATAAATCGTCGGAAAGTTTCCGCAAAAAATACCGCTCGCTGGATTGTTTTTTGATGGACGATATTCAGTTTGTGGCCGGCAAAGCCGCCAGCGAAACGGAATTTTTCTACACCTTTAATACCTTATTTGAAAGCCGCAAACAAATTGTGCTGTCCTCCGACCGCACGCCCCAACAGCTGGACTTGGACGAACGCTTGTCCTCGCGTTTATTGTCGGGGATTATTGCTGAAGTAAAAAAACCGAATTTGGAAACCCGTATCGCCATTTTGCGCCAGAAACGCGAGTCTATCAATTTTGACATTGGTGACGACGTATTATCATTTATTGCAGAAGGCGTACAAACCAACATCCGCGAGCTGGAAGGCTCTTTGTTTCGGCTGGTGGCGTACTGCGGCATGCACGGCGTAACGCCCACGATTGCCATTGCCAAAGAACTGCTGGCCGATATTTTAACCAACGATACCGATTTATCCATTAACGTCAACTCCATTAAAAAAATAGTGGGGAAACACTTTAATATCAAAATGGAAGATTTCAATTCCAAACGCAAAACACAGTCCATTGCCTGGCCGCGCCAGATTGCCATGTATTTAACCACGGAACTGACGGACCTGTCGCTGCCGGAAATCGGGCGCGAATTCAACCGCGATCACAGCACCGTGGTGCACGCGCGCGACGTGGTGAAGGAAAAAATTGAAGTGGACCCGTTCTTTGCGGCCGAAATTAACCAAATTATTTTGGATATTAAAGCTGTGGATAAAAAATAAAAAACGGTGGATAACCCGTTTATAAAAAAAAGAAAAAGCGAACAAAATTTTTTACGGTGGACAATGTGGACAAAAAAAGCGGTTTATGCACATCGCGCCCCAAACGGTTGTATAGGGCAACGCACATTATCCACACAATAAACAGGACATATAAATAGGGATTAAGATATGAAAATAAATATTACTAAAACCACTCTTTTGGAAGGCATACAGATTGTTTCTTCGGGTGTATCGTCCCGCACGACGCTTCCGATTTTGCATAACTTTTTGATGGAAGCCCAAGGCGGCAAGTTGAAACTCGTCCGCACCGATATGGAAATGGCCACCGTCCACTTTGTAAATGCCGAAGTGGAAGAAGAAGGCAGCATCACCGTACCGATAAAAGAATTTGCGGACATCATCAAAAACTTACCCGATGACAAAGAAATTAATTTGTACAGCGACGAAAACAACAAATTTCATATCAAATCCGGCAAGAGCAAATTTTGGGTGATTGGTACGCCCAAGTCGGAATATCCCGCCATCCCCGAAGTGGAACGCGCCAACAGCGTGGCGCTGGATCCGCTCCTGTTGCAGCAGATGATTGAAAAAACCGCTTTTTCGGCTTCCACCCAGGAAACCCGCTATATTTTGAACGGGCTGTTGTGGAATAATACGGCGGAAAAATTTGAAATCGTCGCCACCGACGGCGGCCGCCTGGCCGTAGCCACGCACGAAGCGCTGCCCGGAAGCAAAGAATTTAAAATCATTATTCCGACCAAAGTGCTTACGGAACTTTGCCGCTACATCACGATTGCCAAACCCGGCAAAGACAGCAAGATTGAAGTCAACGTGGCTTCCAACCAAGTCAGCTTTATGATGAACGAAACTACGTTTATTTCGCGCTTGATTGAAGGCAACTTTCCGAACTACAACCAAGTCATTCCGACCAAAAAGAACATCGGTTTTGAAGTGTTTTCCAAGGAATTGTTGGCTTCCACCCGCCGCGCCGCGTTGTGCGCGGGGGAATTTGGCAGCGTGGTGAAATATAAACTGGAAAATAACACGCTGACGATTTCTTCCAATTCGCAAAATATGGAATTTACCGACGAATTGCCCGTGGAATACACGCAGGAAGCGTTTGACGTGGCGTTCAACCCGCAGTACATCATTGACGTATTAAAAAACATTTCTTCGGAAAAAGTATCGTTCTCTTTTATTAATGCTTCGCAGCCGGTGTTGGTGGAACCGGTGGGGGACAATACGTTTAAATACGTCATTATGCCGGTGAGAGCGTAATGAAATTCGGCCAGACGCCCAAAAAAGCGTGGCATTCCTCCCACGAGCTGGAAAATGGGTACAACAAACTCACCAGCTGCTTGAACCGGTTGATGATTTTGGACCACGTATGGAACCAGCTGGTGGGGAACAAAAAACGCTTTTGGGTGTTAAAAGCCGTCAAAGAAGATACGCTTTATGTGCAAGTGAAAGTATCGGTAGCCAAAAACGAGCTGATTGCCCGCCGGCAGCAGCTGATTGCCGAACTGAACAAGCATTTTGACAAACCGTGGATTTCCAAAATAGAAATCCAATAAATCCATTTGAAGTATTTTGATTAAGGAGTTTTGCATGACTGAAGAACAGAAAGAGAAGGATTACGATTCTTCCAAAATTACCGTTTTAGAAGGTCTGGAAGCGGTACGCAAACGCCCTGCCATGTATATCGGTTCTACGGGGCTGCCCGGGCTGCACCATTTGGTGTACGAAGTGGTAGATAACTCCGTAGACGAAATTTTGGCCGGCGGCGCCACGACGATTACCGTCGTCATCAAAGACGATATGACCTGCTCTATCCAGGATGACGGACGCGGTATCCCGGTGGACTTGATGAAAAACGCGAAGGATGCCAAACTCCGCAACAAATCCGCCCTGGAAGTCGTAATGACCGTTCTGCACGCCGGCGGTAAGTTTGACAGCGGCGCCTACAAAGTGTCCGGCGGTCTGCACGGGGTGGGTGTGTCGTGCGTAAACGCCTTGTCCGAAACGATGGAAGTGGAAGTAAGAAGAAACGGCCACGTGTATTTCCAGCGCTATCACCGCGGCAAGCCGGAAGAAGCGGTGAAAATTATCGGCGATACGACCGAACACGGCACGAAAGTCACCTTCCACGCCGATAAAGATATCTTCGGCGAGCTGGCCTTTTCGTCCGAAACCATCGGCAACCGCTTGCGCGAACTGGCGTTTTTAAACGCGGGCGTAAAAATCATTTACACCGACGAACGCAAAGAAGACAACCAAACCACGGTTTTCCATTTTGAAGGCGGTATTGCCCAGTTTGTAAAATATTTAAACACCAACAAAACCGTCATCAACCCGGAACCCATTTACTTAACCAAAGAAGTGGGCGATAACTACATTTCGTTCGCCATCCAATACAACGAAAGCTATTCCGAAAACGTGTTTTCGTTCGTCAACAACATTCACACGGTGGAAGGCGGTACGCACCTGAGCGGTTTCCGCAGCTCGCTGACGCGTATTATCAACGAATACATCAAAAACAACAACATTTCCAAACACAAAGACGTCTCCGTCACCGGCGACGATATTAAAGAAGGTTTAACGGCCGTTCTGTCCGTTAAAATTCCGCACCCGCAGTTTGAAGGCCAGACCAAAACCAAGCTGGGCAACTCGGAAGTGGAAGGCATTGTGCGCTCCGTAGTGGGCGATACATTGGCCACCTTCTTTGAAGAAAACCCCAAAACGGCCCGCGCTATTTGCGAAAAATGCGTCGGTGCCGCCGTGGCGCGCGAAGCGGCGCGCAAAGCGCGCGATTTAACCCGCCGCAAAGGTGCGCTGGAAGGGGGGGGACTGCCCGGTAAATTGGCCGACTGCCAGGAACGCGATTCTTCCAAATGCGAATTGTTCCTCGTGGAAGGGGACTCCGCCGGCGGTTCCGCCAAACAAGGGCGCGACCGCGTGTTCCAGGCAATTTTGCCGCTGCGCGGTAAAATTTTGAACGTGGAAAAAGCCCCGCTCGTTAAAATTCTGTCCAGCGATACCGTGCGCGACTTAATCGCCGCCGTCGGTACCGGCGTGGGCGAAGGGGAAGGCGGGTTTGATATTACCAAACTGCGCTATAACAAAATTATTTTGATGGCCGATGCCGATGTGGACGGTCAGCACATTTCCACCCTGCTGTTAACGTTCTTCTACCGTCAGTTAAAGCCGCTGATTGAAGGCGGACACATCTACCTGGCACAGCCGCCGTTGTACAAGGTTAAAAAAGGCAAAGTGGAGCAGTATTTGCAGACGGAAGACCAAATGCAGCAGTGGCTGATGAAAGAAGGCTTGGCCACGGTGACCGTGACCGATATGAAAAAGAATGAAGCGTTAAGCGCCGCCCAGCTGAGCGATTTGCTCAAAATTCTGCGCGACGTGGAAGATATTTTGGCTAAGTTGGAAGTCAAAAATATCACGCTGTCCGATTTTATGGCGTTCTTGGCCGAAGGCCGCGTGCCGGTGTACCGCATTCCGCTCAAAAGCGGCGGTTTCCGCTATTTCTATGCGGAACAGGAATACCGCGAGTACGAAGACCAATATATGCAGGAAAAACGCGAAGAACTGGCCGCCGACGGTGTGGACGTGGCTGCTATCAGCAACGATACCCTCATCCCCGAACACCAGAGCTTGTTTGAATTCGGCAAATTGTTAGCCGACGAAAAGAAGATGGAAGCCTTCGGGTTTACGTTTGCGCAGTACCCGGTGATTGAAAGCGAAAAGGACCGCGTCAACCCGCTCTTTAAGGTCAACAACGGCAAGACCGACGCCCTGGTGTACAGCTTGGCGGAGCTGCTGCACGCGGTAAAGGAAGCCGCTTCCGCCGGTGCCACCATTCAGCGCTACAAAGGGTTAGGGGAAATGAACCCCGAACAGCTGTGGGAAACCACCATGGACCCGGCCAAACGCAAGCTGATCCAAGTAAAAATCAACGACGCCGCCGACACGGAGCAGGCTTTCACCATGCTCATGGGCGACCGCGTGGAACCGCGCCGCGATTTCATCCAATCGCACGCGCTGGAAGTAAAGAACTTGGATATTTAATTTCCGCCGGGCGGTGGTATACGTCCGCCCGGTAACGATTTATCCGTAACAGGAGATATTTGTAATGAGTGAAGAATTAAACAACCAGCCCCAAGCCCAAAACACCAATGTGGACTTGTTTGGCAACATCCAACAGCGCGACATCGCGGGCGAAATGCGCTCGTACTATATTGACTACGCGATGAGCGTGATCGTCGGGCGCGCCCTGCCCGACGTGCGCGACGGCCTAAAGCCGGTGCACCGCCGCGTGTTGTATTCCATGAACGAAATGGGCTTAAAATACAATAAACCGTACAAAAAATCCGCGCGTGTCGTGGGTGATGTGTTAGGTAAATACCACCCGCACGGCGACAGCGCCGTGTACGATACGCTGGTGCGTATGGTGCAGGATTTCTCCCTCAGAAAACCGCTGATTGACGGGCAGGGCAACTTCGGCTCCATTGACGGCGACTCCGCCGCCGCTATGCGTTACACCGAATGCCGCCTGCAGCGCATTTCCGAAGAAATGCTGGGCGATTTGGATAAAGACACCGTCAAAATGATCCCCAACTACGACGGGTCACTGATGGAACCTTCCGTGTTGCCGGCCAAACTGCCGGCGCTCTTGGTCAACGGTTCGTCCGGTATCGCCGTAGGTATGGCCACCAACATTCCCACCCATAACCTGGGCGAAGTGTGCGACGGCATCATCGCCTACATTCACAACCCGGATATCTCCACCAAAGAGATGATGAAAATCATCAAAGGGCCCGATTTTCCGACGGGCGCTATCATCCGCGGCACCAAAGGCATTTACGAATATTTTGAAACGGGCCACGGCAGCGTGAAGGTGCAGGCCAAGACCGAAATTGAAGAACGCAAAAACGGCCGCGAAGCCATCATCGTCACCGCTATTCCGTACCAGGTAAACAAAACGGCGCTGATTGAAAGCATCGTGGCGTTGGTGCGCGATAAAAAAGTGACGGACATTTCCGACATCCGCGACGAGTCGGACCGCCGCGGGATGCGCCTGGTGATTGAAGTAAAACGCGACGGCAACGCCCAAGTGGTGCTCAACCACCTGTTCAAGCACACCCAGCTGCAAACGTCCTTCCCGGTCAATATGCTGGCCATTGTGGACGGCCGCCCGCGCGTACTTTCGCTCAAAGAAGTGATGAAGGCCTACGTAAAACACCGCCAGGAAATCATCACCAACCGCACGAAATTTGATTTAAACAAAGCCCAAAAGCGCGAACACGTGCTCAACGGGTTGCTCGTGGCCATTGCCAATATGGACGAAGTGGTCGCCATCATCCGCAAAGCCAAAGACCCGACGGAAGCCAAGTTCACGTTGATGGCGCGGTTTACGCTTTCGGAAGTGCAGGCCCAGGCCATTTTGGATATGCGCTTGCACCAGCTGACCCAACTGTCCGCGCTGGCGATTGAAAACGAACGCAAAGATTTGCTCAAATTGATTGCCGACTTGCAGGACATTTTGGGCAACCCGCAAAAAATCCTGGATATCATCGTAGAAGAGCTCCAACAGCTGAAAAAAGACTACGGTGACCCGCGCCGCACGGAAATCGGCCCGGATGTGACGGACTTCTCTATGGAAGATTTGATTGAAAAAGAAGACGTCGTCATCACCATTTCCAACGACGGCTACGCCAAACGCATTCCGCTCTCTACCTACAAGAGCCAGAACCGCGGCGGCAAGGGCATCATCGGCAGCAAAACGAAGGAGGAAGACTTTATTGAACATCTGTTCATCACTTCTTCGCACGCGACGATTTTGATGTTCACCAACCGCGGCCGTGTGTTTGCGCTGCGCGCGTTTGAAATCCCCGAAGGCAACCGTATGTCCAAGGGCAAGGCGATTGTGAACCTGCTGCAATTAACGGGCGAAGAAAAGGTCACGTCCGCCGTGGCGATTGAGGAATTCAACCCCAAACACTGTGACAACACGTACCTGACGATGTGCACCCGCTTCGGCAGCATCAAACGTGTGGAATTGGGCGAATTTGCCAACATCCGCCGCACGGGCATTATTGCCATCGGCCTGGAAGAAGGCGACGTGCTGGTGGGCGTACAAACCACGCACGGCAAGTCCGATATTATCGTAGCCACCAAACACGGCAAATCCATCCGGTTTGACGAAAACCAGGTGCGCTGCATGGGCCGCCCGGCCAAGGGTGTGCGCGCCATCAACCTGGCGCAGGGCGATGTGGTCGTGGGGATGGAACAAGCCCCGACGGACGAACCGCAGCCCGATGTGCTCTCCGTCTGCGAAAACGGCTTTGGCAAACGCACTGAATTCAGCGAATACAAACGCCAGAACCGCGGCGGGATGGGCGTCATCACCATCAAAACCAGCGCGCGCAACGGGTCGGTCGTCGGTATTAAACTGGTGGACGAAACGAAAGACTTGATGATCGTTACCGAAAAAGGGATGACCATTCGCGTCCGCTGTGCCGATATCCGCTCCGTCAGCCGCAACGCGCAAGGCGTCACGCTGGCCAAGCTGGAACCGGGCGACAAGATTGCCCGCATCGCGCCCGTCATCAAAGACGACGCCGAAGAAAACACCGAAGAAGCCGCCAAATAGCGCGGGTTCTGCGGTCCGCTTTACTTCCGCCTTTTCCGAACCGGAAAGGGCGGAAGTTTTTTGTTGACAAAAGACCGTTTTTTCAGGCGAAAACGGCCCCATACTACCGCACGGTAAAAAAAGGTTTACAACCGCCCCAGAAAGTGCTATAAAAATAATAGGGGAAATAGGTTATGAGGACAAATCCGCATATTTTGGAAATTAATACGCGCTCCTGGTTAAAACGCTTGGAAGCGCATTTGGGGCGTCCCGTCACGTTAGCCAACGTGCCGGACGAGTATTGGCAAAATGCCAAAGACGTCGGGTTTGACGCCATCTGGCTGATGGGCGTGTGGAAGTTGAGCCCGGCCGCCGAGAAAATCGCGCGCGAAAACAAAGAAATTCAGGACCAAATCCGCGCCATTAAGCCCGATTTCAAGCCCGAAGATATCACCGCCTCGCCGTATGCCGTGTATGCGTACGAAGTGGACGATTCGTTGGGCGGCAACGCGGCCTTGGCGGCGTTGCGTGCTAAATTAAACGGCATGGGCATTGCACTTTTGCTGGATTTTGTGGGCAACCACACCGCCATTGACAGCCCGACCGTCAATTCCGACCCGGATTTGTACATCAACACCGGCAAACAAGCGCCGGCCACCCACAAGGATTGGTTCTTCCAAAATGCCCAGGGCGTGTATATTGCCCACGGGCGCGACCCCTATTTTGCCCCGTGGACGGATACCGCCCAGCTCAACTATTTCAACCCCAAAACCCGCGAATTTATGCTGGCCAACCTGTTGCACGTAGCGGATATGTGTGACGGGGTGCGCTGCGATATGGCCATGTTGTCCTTAAACAAAGTCCAGCGCGATACATGGTGGGAATTTATCGGCGGGAATTTGCCGAAAGAAGAATTTTGGAGCCAGGCTTTAACGGCCGTGCACGAAAAACACCCCGAATTTATCTTCATCGCCGAAGTGTACTGGGGCCTGGAATGGGACATCCAGGAAATGGGTTTTGACTATACGTACGATAAAGTGCTCTACGACCGCCTGCGCTTTTCCACGCCGGAAAACATCAAAGCCCACTTGGGCGCGGAACACCTGTTCCAGATGCGCTCTATCCGCTTTACCGCCAACCACGACGAAGAAGAAAGCTTGAAAGCGTTTGGAAAGGAAAAATCCCTCGCCGCCAGCACCATTATCGCTACGCTGCCCGGCGCGCGGATGTTCCACTTGTTCCAGCTCCTCGGCCGTCCGGCCAGAATGCCGATTCAATACATCAAAGACGACTTCAAAGAGAATAAAGAAGTGTCGGATTATTATGTGAAATTGCTGCACATCGCGTCGGACCCGGCTTTCCACGGCGGGCAATGGTCCCTGCGGGATATTGCGCCTGCCGCGATGGGGGACGATTCCAACCGCAACATTTTGGCCTGGCAGTGGAAGCAACGCAATACGGGCAAAATGATTGTGATTAACTACAGCAGTGCTCCCGCCAAGGGCCGCCTTTCTATGAAGGGCGTCTACGGTCCGGGCAGCCACGTGGTGGAAGAGTTGACCGGCGAGAAAATTACCGTCACGCCGGATATGCTTTCCCAAGGCTACGAGTTGCAGTTAAAGCCGTACGAAAGTAAAATTTTTACGTACACGGTTTAACCGATTCAAACCCCGCCGCAAGGCGGGGTTTTTCTTTTCTTACGCACCGAACGGTCCAGCGCCCTCACAGACGGCTCGTCCGTGCCCGGGGAGAGGGCGGCGTTTCGTATCCAAAACGGGTTTTTCGGGGCGTTGTGCCGCGCCCGTCGGTGGGGGCGTGTGCCGCGTGCCGCGGGCGGAAAACTTCCTGCATTTGCTCCAGATTTAATACAATAAAAGAAAAGGGATTTTCGTGCGGGAAGCGATAGCTTTTTTGCCGAAAGTTTTTTATAATATAAGTATATTTACCGCTCGGTAAACAACCGGGGGAATTTATGGCGTTGGGACCTTTCAGCAAACAGGACCATTTGCAAATCACCACCCTAGGGCTGGAATTTGCCGTTTCGGAAATTTTAGGCGTATGGGCGGGCTTTTGGGCGGACAAAAAGCTGGGGTCATTCCCGTGGGGGGTAATTGCCGGTGCGGCCGCCGGGTTTGCGCTGGGGTTTTACCAAATCCTGCGCGCGTCCAGACAAATGACGCTGGACAACGCTAAATTAAAAAAGGCAGAACATACAGATGGACGTCGTTGAAATTATTTCTCATCACATTTTGGACCACGACTGGGGGATCACCCTCGGCGGGTTTCGTCTTCCGATTACCACGCACACGGTTACTTTGTTTGCCGTAAGCCTTGTGCTTTTGTTTGGATTGCACTGGATTTCGCTGGGCCGCAAAAGCCGCACGGGCCGCCTGCTGACCACGCTGAGCGAAGAATACGTGGCCTTCATCCGCGACGGCATGGTGCTGCCCAATATGGGCGAAGAAGGGCGCCGCTTTCTGCCGTATTTCTGCACGCTGTTTTTGTTCGTGCTATTCTGCGCGCTGGCGGGGTTGATTCCGAATGTAAAAACCGCCACTTCCAACATTTCCGTCACCGCCGCTTTGGCTTTATGCTCCGGCGGGCTTATTTTGTACTGCGGGCTTAAATTCCACGGGTTTATCGGGTTTTTAAAAGGCTTTGTGCCGTCCGGCACGCCGGGCTGGCTGGTGCCGTTATTGTTCCCGCTGGAAGTGCTGAGCCTGATCATCAAAGTATGCGTGCTGGCCATCCGTTTGTTTGCCAATATGCTTTCGGGGCATATGGTGCTGATTTGTTTGCTGTTAATTATTTTTATTGTAGGACAAATGCACATTGCGGCCGGAGCCGGGGCGTTTTTGCCGGCGATGGCGCTGGAATTGTTTATGACGTGCCTGGAACTGTTGGTGGCGTTTTTGCAGGCGTATGTGTTTACGCTGCTGACCAGCATTTTTGCGGGTTCGGTCATTCACACGCATTAATTTAAAAAATCTACTAAAACGGGGTTTACCCCAAAAGGAGAATAACGTATGGAACTCGTAGCACTGAAATACATCGCCGCCGGTATTGGCGCGGGACTCACCGTGATTGGTGCGGGTCTTGGTTTGGGTAAAATCGGTAATGCGGCCCTGGAAGGTACGGCCCGCCAACCGGAAGCCGGTTCCGATTTGCGCTCTACGATGATTATCATTGCCGCGTTGTTGGAAGGTGCCGCCATGTTGGGTCTGGTCATCTGCCTGTTGACGCTGGTACTCAAATAAGCCATCGGGAAGTGCGCGTATGGAAAATTTGTTAAAGCCGGACTACGGCGTGTTGGTGTTGACCATCTGCAACTTTCTGCTGCTGGTGTATTTGCTTAAAAAGTTCGCGTGGAACCGCATTATCGGCGGGTTGGAACAGCGCGAAAAGCAAATAGCCAACGATAAGCAGCAGGCGCAGGACGCCCGCGCCGCCGCGGAAACACTCAAACGCGAATTGGACGAAAAATTGGCCCAAATCTCGGACGAAGCCTCCAAAAAAATGGCCGAAGCCGTAAAACTGGGCGAAACGCAAAAAGAACAAATCCTGGCCGCCGCCAAGGAACAATCCGAACGGCTGCTGGAACAGGCCAAAACGCAAATTGAAGCGGAAAAGAACAAAGCGCTGGCCGACGTACGCGGCGAAATTGCCCGCACGGCGGTGCTGGCTGCCTCCAAGGTAGTGCAGCAGCAAATGAGCGAAGAATCCGCCAAGAACGTAGTGGACCGCGTGTTGCAGGAAATTAAAGCGAAGTAACGATATGAACAGTTCAGACAGAATAGCGGTGCAGCGTTACGCCGCCGCTTACGACGGGTTAAGCACCACCGACGAACAGGCCGTCCGCCGCGCCGAAGATTTGCGCGCCGCCGCCCAGGCGTTGGATGCCGTGCGCACGTATATGACCAGCCCGCGCGTAAAGACGCAGCAAAAAAAGCAAACCGTCCGCGCCGCTTTGCAGCAGGCGCCGGACACGGCGTCGTTTATCGAACTGTTGATTGACGCCAAACGGTACGCGCTTTTGGATGCCGTTACCCGCCGGGTGGGGGAATTGTTGGATAACCGGCTGGGCATTGTGCGGGCGGAGGTTGTGTCGGCCCGTGCGTTAAGCGCCGCGCAGCAAAAAGAAACGCAAGAAGCCCTTTCGTCGCGCTACGGCGGACGGGTGGAAGCGGTTTTTACGGTGGACCCCGCGCTGTTAGGCGGGCTGAAAATCCGCTGCCGGGGCGAACTGATAGACGGCAGCCTGCAGGGGCGTCTAGCCAAGCTGCAGGAAGAATTGACACATTAATACGGTAGCAATATGGCAATTAGACCAGAAGAAATAACCAACATCATCAAAGAAAAGATTGAGCATTTTGACACTTCGGCCGACGTAAACGAAGTGGGCACCGTCATCCAAGTGGGCGACGGCATTGCCCGCGTGCACGGCTTGAACCACGTCAAGGCTTCGGAACTGGTGGATTTCGGGAACGGCGTGAAAGGTATGGCGCTGAACCTGGAATACGACAACGTGGGCTGCGTGCTCATGGGGCCGGACCACTTGGTGCACGAAGGCGACACCGTCAAACGCACCGGCGAGGTAATCAGCATTCCCGTCGGCGCGGATATGATCGGCCGCGTGGTGGACCCGCTGGGCAACGCGTTGGACGGCAAAGGCGCGATTAAGACCGACAAAGTCATGCCGCTGGACATTGTAGCCCCCGGCATTATTGACCGCCAGCCCGTCAAACAGCCGCTGCAAACCGGTATCAAAGCCATTGACGCCATGGTGCCGATCGGCAAAGGCCAGCGCGAGTTGATCATCGGCGACCGCCAGACCGGTAAAACCGCCATCGCGGTGGACGCTATTATCAACCAAAAGAACATCCCCGCGTCCGAACGCTGCATCTGCATTTACGTGGCCATCGGCCAAAAGCAGAGCACGGTGGCGCAAGTCGTCAAAACGCTGACGGATTTCGGCGCGATGGACTACACGATTGTCGTGTCGGCCACCGCTTCGGACCCGGCCTCCCTTTTGTACATCGCCCCGTATGCGGGCTGCGCCATTGGCGAATACTTTATGTGGCAGGGCAAAGACGTGCTGATCGTGTATGACGATCTTTCCAAGCACGCCCAGGCGTACCGCCAGATGTCCTTGCTGCTGCGCCGTCCGCCAGGCCGCGAAGCGTACCCCGGCGACGTGTTCTACTTGCATTCCAGACTGTTGGAACGCGCCTGCAAACTGTCCAACGAAAACGGCGGCGGTTCTATCACCGCGCTGCCTATCATTGAAACGCAGGCCAACGACGTGTCCGCCTATATTCCGACGAACGTCATTTCCATTACGGACGGACAGATTTACCTGGAAAGCAGCTTGTTTTTAAGCGGTATCAAACCGGCTATTAACGTGGGGTTGTCCGTCTCGCGTGTAGGCGGTTCGGCCCAGCGCAAAACCATGCGCAAAGTGGCCGGTACCTTGCGTATTGACTTGTCCCAGTACCAGGAACTGGCGGGCTTTGCCCAGTTCGGTTCGGAACTGGATAAAGAATCCCAGCGCCAAATTGCCCGCGGCAAACGCATGACGGAACTCTTAAAACAGAACCAATATGCCCCGCTGAAGGTGGGCGAAGAAGTGCTGGTGCTGTACGCCGGCGTGCACGGCTACTTGGACGGAGTGGAAGTCAGCGATGTGCTGGAATACGAAAAACAGCTGTTGGCTTTTGTCCGCGCCAAACGGCCCGAAGTGCTGGATACGCTCAATGCGGCCAACGAACTGACCAAAGACGTGGAAGAAAAAATCGTCAGCACGCTGGACGAATTTAAAACGGTTTTCAAACCTGCCAAACAGGAGAACTAAATGGACGCTAAAACGAAAAAGAAATATCTGGTTACCGGCGGCGCCGGGTTCATCGGCAGCAACATCGCCAAAACCCTGGAAGCCCAAGGCCACGAAGTGACCGTATTGGATGATTTTTCCAAAAACGGGCATTTCAAAAACTTAATCGGCTTTAAGGGCGACGTCATCACCGCGGACTTGTTTGAATACATGCCCACGGATATGTACTTTGACGCCATCTTCCACGAAGCGGCCATCACCGATACCACCGTTATGGACCAAAAAGCCATGATGGAACAAAACGTGGAAGCGTTCAAAAACATCCTGAACTTCGCTGCGGAAAACGAAATCAAAAAAGTGATTTACGCTTCTTCCGCCGCCACGTACGGCAACGGCCCCGTGCCCAACGTAGAAACGCAGCCCACGCACCCGGAAAACGTGTACGGTTTTTCCAAGGTGATTATGGACAACGTCGCCCGCCAATTTGCGGAAGACAACCACGATATGACCATCATCGGCTTGCGCTATTTTAACGTGTACGGCCCGGGCGAATACTTTAAGGGCAAAATGGCCAGCATGGTGTACCAGCTGTACAACCAAATGAAGGCCGGCAAACGCCCGCGCGTATTTAAATATGGCGAACAGCAGCGCGATTTTGTGTACGTAAAAGACATCGTCAAAATCAACCTGTGCGCGCTGAACAACGGCAAGGAAACCGGCGTCTACAACGCCGCCACCGGCGTCCCGCGCGACTATAACGCCATCATCGCGTGCCTGAACAAAGAACTGGGCACCAAACTGGAACCCGAATACATTGATAACCCGTATCCGTTCTTCCAGCTGAAGACGCAGGCGGATATGACGCTGGCCAAAGCGAAACTCGGCTACGAGCCGGACTACTCGCTGGAGGCCGGCATCGCCGACTACGTGTCCATCTTGGAAGGCCGCAACCAGAAATAGGATTATTCCATGGAATCACTCAGGGACATACGGCAAAACATTAAAGCCATCAAATCCACGCAGCAGATTATGCAGACGATGAAGATGATCTCCAGCGCCCGCATCCGCCGCGCCCAGGAAGCGATGGAAGCCGCCCGCCCGTTCGCCAAAAAAATGTTGGAAATGGTGGATGATTTGAAACAGGACATCCTGGCCCTGCCGGAACCCGACGAAGGGGAAAGCTGGGCCGGGCGGTTCTTTGCCAACAAAACCGGGGACCCGAATAAAATCGGCCTGGTGGTCATCACCGGCGACAAAGGCTTGGCGGGCTCGTTTAACGCCGTTATTTTGCGCAGCGTCCTGCAATTTTTGAAAGAGAACAAAGAAAAAGAAATTTTCCTCTTTGCCATCGGCAAAAAAGGGCGGGATTTCTTGGCGCGTTTAAAAATGCCCAACCTGCATTTGGTGTACGAAAGCGTGGGGATTTTCCCCAAAGTTTCCTACGCCCATGCGGAGCTGTTGGGCGAAGCGGTGCTGAAAACGTATCTGGAACAAAAGCTGGGCCGCGTGACGTTGATTTACAACGATTTTAAATCGCTGGCCAGCCAAAACCTGGTGGAAACGACGCTCCTGCCGTTTGATTTTGAGGCTATCCCAAACGAAAAGGAAGAAAGCGATTTCCTGTTTGAGCCCGGTATGTTGGAAATTTTTAAACTGTTGGTGCCGCGGCTGGTAAAAGCCAATATGTACCGCTTTTTGTTGGAATCCCAGGCGGCCAACCTGGCGGCCACGATGAACGCGATGGACGCCGCCAGCAAAAACGCCGGCGAACTGGTCACGGCGTTGGGCGTAAAGCTCAATAAAGTGCGCCAGGCCAGCATTACCAACGAAATTTTGGATATTGTCAACGGGGCGGAAGCTCTTAACAATTAATTTACACTATAGGAAACGATATGAAGACTGGAAAAGTAATTCAGATCATCGGTGCGGCGGTGGACGTTCAGTTTGAACAGGGACACCTCCCCGCCATTGAAAACGCCATTGAAATTGAAATGGACGGCGGCAAAAAAATCGTAGCCGAAGTGGCCCAGCAAATGGGCGACGGGATTGTGCGCTGCGTGTCGCTGGAAAGCACCGACGGGCTGCAGCGCGGCGCCAAAGCCGTGGACACCGAAGGGCCGCTTTCCGTGCCGGTGGGCGAAGCGTGCCTGGGCCGCCTGATGAACGTGTTGGGCAAGCCGCAGGACCACAAGGGCGACATCCAAGCCGCCATGCATATGCCGATTCACCGCGACCCGCCCTCCCTGGAGGACCAGAACCCCACCCCGGAAATTTTTGAAACGGGTATTAAAGTCATTGACCTCATCGCCCCGTATATGAAAGGGGGAAAAGTGGGTCTGTTCGGCGGCGCCGGTGTAGGCAAAACCGTACTGATTATGGAGCTGATTAACAACGTGGCGCGCGAACACCACGGCAGCTCCGTCTTTGGCGGCGTAGGAGAAAGAAGCCGCGAAGGCAACGATTTGATGTTGGAAATGACCGAATCCAAACTGGCCGACGGCAGCTCCGTGTTGGACAAAACGGTGCTGGTCTACGGGCAGATGAACGAACCGCCAGGCGCCCGCGCCAAAGTAGCCTTGACGGCCCTTACGCAGGCGGAATACTTCCGCGATGTAAAAGGGCAGGACGTGCTGCTGTTCTTGGATAACATCTTCCGCTTTGTGCTGGCCAACTCCGAAGTCTCCGCCCTGCTGGGGCGTATGCCTTCGGCCGTGGGTTATCAGCCTACGCTTAACACCGAAATCGGCAACCTGCAGGAACGTATTACGTCCACCAAAAAAGGCGCCATTACCTCCATTCAGGCCGTATACGTCCCCGCGGACGACTTGACCGACCCCGGTGTGGCCGCGACGTTTACGCACTTGGATTCCACGTCCGTGCTGTCGCGCCAGATTGCCAGCTTGGGCATTTACCCGGCGGTGGACCCGCTGGATTCCACGTCCCGCATTTTGGATCCGCGCATCATTGGTGAAGAACACTACAACGTGGCCCAGAGCGTGCGCCAAGTCTTGCAGAAATACAAAGACTTGCAGGATATCATCGCCATTTTGGGTATGGATGAGCTGTCCGACGACGACAAGAAAACCGTGGCCCGCGCCAGAAGAATCCAAAAATTCCTCTCGCAGCCGTTCTCGGTGGCGGAACAGTTCACGGGGCACCCGGGCAAATACGTCAAATTGGCCGACACGATTAAAGCCTTCAAAGGCATTGTGGCCGGCGAATACGACCATATCCCGGAATCCTGCTTCTATATGTGCGGCGGCATAGAAGACGTACTGGCGAATTACGAAAAAGTCAAAGACAAAGAGTAAGCTATGGCCAAAAAACTGACCCTCAACCTGATTACGCCGGAAAAACAGCTTATCTCCAACCTGCAGGTGGATATGGTTATCCTGCCTGCTTTGTTGGGGGAGATGGGCATTTTGCCCGGGCACGTCAAAACGATTGTGCAGCTGGGCATGGGTTCCCTGCGCTATAAAAAGGACGGGAAGGAAGAAGAATTCGCCGCCTTGGGCGGGTTTGTGGAAGTGCTAAACGACGTGGTCAACGTGTTTGCCGAAGGGGCGGCCCTCGCCGACGAAATTGACGAGGAAGCCGAAAAACAAAAAATCAAAGCCGCCAAAGAATCCCTCTCGCGCAAAGACGCCGATATTGATTTTGAACTCGCCGAGATTGAAATCAAGCAGGCCATCGCCCGTATGAAAGTGAAAAAGAAACATATGTAATTTATCGTTTCTACAAAAGCCCCGCTGGCGTGTGGGGCTTTTTTGTATAGGAGCAAACGATGTCAGACAACAGTCCGATTGTGGTAGGGTTGGGGGAAGTGCTGTGGGACGAACTCCCCACGCAAAAACGTCCCGGCGGCGCTCCGGCCAACGTGGTGTATCACGCGGCGCGGCAAGGCGCCCGCGGGTGTTTAATCAGCGCGGTGGGCAAGGATGAAAGCGGCCGCGAACTGCTGGCCCAATTGCAGGCCCATGGCGTGGCGTGCCAAGTGGCACAGGTACCGTATCCAACCGGGCGGGTGGAAGTGACCCTGCACAACGGAGCGGCCACATACCGCATTGTGGAAAACAGCGCCTGGGACCATATCCCCTTTACGCAGGAAGCCGCCCAACTGATGGCGCAGGCTGACGCAGCGTGCTTTGGCTCTTTGGCGTTCCGCTCGCCGGATACGGCCCACACCTTGCGGCAGTTGTTGGACCAAATGCGCCCGCAGGCGCTCAAAGTGTTGGACGTCAATTTGCGCCCGCCGTATTATTCGGCGGCATTATTGCAGGATTTGTTGGGGCGGTGCAATGCGCTTAAATTAAATGACGAAGAAGCCCCCATTTTGGCCCCGTTGGCAGGGGCCGCGTCTTCGGACCCGGCGGACGTATGCCGGGGGCTGCTGGCGCGCTACGGCTTGCGGCTGGTCATTTTGACGGCCGGCGCCCGGTACAGCGAAATTTACACGCCGGCCGGCGTTTCGCGCCTGCTTACGCCTGCCGTAAAAGTAGCGGACACCGTCGGGGCGGGCGACTCGTTTACGGGCGCCTTTATTACGGCGTTTCTGCAAGGCCAAACGCTGGAACAGGCCCACCGCCAAGCGGTGCAAACCGCCGCGTATGTGTGCACGCGCCCGGGGGCGTGGCCTGAATAAAACCGTCAGACGGTTCCAACCGATTGGCAAACATCTTACAAAAAACAAGGAGCAAAAATGAGAAACATCACCCCTATCTCGTTGGATTGGAAAAAGGCAGCCCTTTGGCTGTTGGTATTGGTCGTGCTAGTAGCGGCGGCCGGGTCGTTCTTTACGGTGTCGGCCGGCAGTGCGGCCGTCAAACTGCGCTTTGGCAAAATCGTAGGTGCGTACGGCGAAGGGCTGCACTTCAAGCTGCCTCTCGTGGACAAGGTGGAAAAGTTTTCCGTTCGCATTAAAAAAGATTCGTTTGAAACGGAAGCTTTCTCCAAAGATTTGCAGACGGTGGGCCTGACGCTGGCCATCAACCACCGCATTTTGCCCGACACTATTGAGTCTATCTACCGCAACCTCGGCCCCGAATACACAACCACCGTGTTAAAACCGATGGTGGAAGAATGGACCAAGGCCGTCATTGCCAAATACTCGGCCGACAGTTTGATTTCCAACCGCGTGGAAGTGGCGCGCGAACTGGACCAGATTTTAAAAGAAAAGATGAAAGAAAAAGAAGTCATCGTGTCCGATATCGCTATTACCAATTTTGAGTTTTCTCCGCAGTTTTTGAAAGCCGTGGAAGAAAAACAAATCGCCGAGCAGGAAGCCAAACGCGCCACCAACCTGGTGGAAAAAGTAAAGAAAG
>CALUZE010000004.1 GCA_944325235.1 uncultured Elusimicrobiales bacterium
CGTCCGTGGAGGCATTGTCCAATACGGTTAGGGAACAGGAACGCACGGGGCTTTCCGGTGCCGTCAGCTGGGTAAGCGTACGCAACAAATGTTCCCGGCGGTTATACGTCGGAAGAATAATTTCTAGTTGTTCTTGTAAGAGATTAGACATATATATCCCATATTATAAAGTTGTTCTTTTTTTAGTTCGTCTTTGATGCCGCCACTCCCGCAACGTAAGCAACCAAAAGCACTTTCGTAAAAGCAGATAACATAATTTACCCAATGAAGCATTTTTGGCATTTCCTTCTTCGCTATTGTAAATATAAAGAGGTTCTCGCAACATATCAGCACGTAAATTCTGCAACCCCCAACTAAATTTCTGCTGGATTTTATCACGTTGGATAGGATCTGACAGTAACGGAACTAAAGCCAAACGCCCTGCTAAGCGGTATGAAGGGCGTACCCCTTGCGTAGCAAAATAATGTGCCATAACAAACGGAATATATTCCGTATCTTCCATGGATAATAGGCCAGCGAAAGGGGACTGCGGTAACATTTGTTGAAGTAATTCAACCGAACGCGGCCCCTGCAAAAAGCTGTGCACCAATTGCATATCTTCCAGACCAGCACGTTTTCTTATATTCGCTAGCTGTGCTATACCAGACATCTGCTTGTCATGCGTACGATAAAGAGCAAGTACATCATTTACAAAGGTCACCTTTCCTCCGTTAAGCAACACATGTATCCACAAGCTCATATCGGCCACAGACACACTTACACAATCCCATCGAATCCCGTGCAAAGCATCAGTTTGAATTAATCCACCAGCAAATGGAAAAACGCTAGCACCTTCTAAAAAACGCCGCAGGTAAATATATTCCGGTTGATTGGACGGTTCTCGATCTGAAAACCAAGTCATTCCCAAAGGTTTTTTCTTTGCATCTACAAAAGAGATGTTACCAAAAGCCAATGCCGCCTTGTGCCGTGTAGCCGCGTGAATTAACTGTTCCAGCGCCGTTGGAAGCAATATATCATCCGCTGATAAGAGCTTGATATATTTCCCTCTTGCGACGGCCAAGCCTTCCTGTACTAGCATATTGCCAGAAGCCCCAGTATTAATGGCTAAATCCCTATGTATTATGCGTTTATCCTTAAACGAATGGGCAATAGAGCGGCTTTGGTCACTGGAGGCATGATTAATTAAAATAAGTTCCCAATTTAGATATGTCTGATTTAAAACAGATTCTATGCTATCATAAAGGAATTCTTGGTCATTATAATAAGAGATGATGACAGATATTAAATCATTTACCATACAGTTTTCTCTCTTTATTAGAAGATTTCACTAAAAGCTCCAATGAAAAACCGTCTTCCAAAAAGGAATTTTCAAATTTTCCGTTTTTGGCGGCTTTCTTTTCATAATGGCGAATCACTTTATATACGCCAGAATCAATTAAATGTTGGATATACTCGTCCAGTTGGCGCTGCCCTGAACGCTGGCCATCTCTAAAAATTTTTTCGTGGAATTGACGTGAGCCTTCCGAAAAACGCAAATACACGATGGCTTTGGGCAAGGGGCCTCGTTTCATTTTTTCAATTGTTTGTAAGGATTCGCTGTCCGGAGACACGTCATAATAATAGGAAATATAGAGTGTATAAGGCGGGCGATTTAACAACAGATAAAACACCTGGTTGTTATTAAAAGCTAAAATCGGATCGGACGGATCTGTATAGTGCTGCACATCCGTATAGATATCTTCCAGCATTTTCTTTTCTTCCCGCGGGAGTTTTAACCCGCGCAACACCGGGATAAATGATTTTTCCAACGGCTGCACCACACTGCCGGCCTGCCACCCGTGAAAAACCGAAGGACTTTCTAGCTTCATAGAAACGCAAAAGAAAGCCACCAGCCCTGCAAACCCCAACAATACAATATCCTTGGTCCAATTCCACTGGATTCTTTGTTTAAACAAGAAGCAGAATACAATTGCCAGCACATAGGGGTATGATACTGGAAAACCATAACTTAAAACTGCCGAATAGGCCATCGCCAAGAAAGTGACATACAGCAAAAGTTCGGCATATACACGGTAATTCCGTTTTTTCACAAACAACGCCATCAGGGCACTGTACAGACATAAGAACACAAACAAGCACAACCCTGCTATAATAAAAGCGTTTAGATTACTGCTATAACTGGATAGATGGAAACGAAATTCCTCAACCGAATGAGCGGTTTTTATCCAGGCGCAGCCAATAGCCGCCAAAATACCGCCCAGCACGCAAAGAACAAAAAGGCCCATGCGTTTTTTGTTCATCATAAACGAAGGGGTTTTATACAAGCGCAAAATTTTATTGGAAACCAACACCTGTATGATAAAGCTGAGAATTCCTCCCAATAGCAAGGCACGCACAAAAGCGTAAGAAACAAAAATCTCCACAATCCGCCGGAAGAAAATATCCCCCACGCTGCCTTTGGATTCCGATAAAAATACTTGGCTTAAATAATCCGGCAAACACCCCCACACAGCCAAAGCAATCCACACCAGCCCCACAACTACTAAGGAAGACGCCAAGAGCTTCAAAAACACGTTACACGTCTCTCTAAAGCCTTTCTGGCGCCATACCGCCAAATGCAGCACGGCACACACTGCAATAATCGTCAGCGGACCGGAAGTTTGTTTGTTAAGGAAAGACAAGGCGAACAAGGTTCCAATTCCCCAAAGCGCTCCGTTGCTAATGGTATTTTTAACAAACAATTGTTTCAAAAACGCCCGCCCCGCAATAATCAGCCAGATGCACAAAATAATTGCGTAGATATTGTACGAAGGGACACCATTGTCAAAAATGGAAGAAATAAAAATAAAATTAACGATAAGTGCACCCAAGACGGCGATTTTTTCGGAATAGAAACGAGTAAACAAGTGATAGAATGACCCGCCTAAAAGCAGCTTAACCCCAATATCCATCGCACGAAACACAATGAAAGTGTTCCCAAAAACGGCTTGGACCACCGTCCACAAACCAAGCGCAATGGGCGGCACAATTAAGGGAAAGTCTTTATAGGGAACCAATCCTTCCTGCAAAATAAACTGGGCATACAGGTTGTACCAACCTTCCACCAATGTAATAGATTTGTTCCAAAACAAAGCCACAAACAACAAAGTTCCCACCAGTACACTGGCCAAACCCAATAAATACGTTTTATGTTTACCAATCAACCGTTTGAATTTTTTCCACATAATCAAAAATTAATCCTTTCTTTTTCTATCACCAAGGGCCGCTTTAACACTTGCGTTAAAATAGCGCCGATATATTCCCCAATAATCCCAATAAAAAACAACTGGACGCTGGAAAAGAATAATACCGCCAACAGCAAAGGAGCCGTCCCCATCGGAAAGCGTTCCCAATAAAGCAGCTTCAACACCAAATAAACCAGTGCTAAAAACAGGCTGATGATCCCCAGTGCAAATCCGCCCAGCGCCGCCAAGCGAAGCGGCACTTTAGAGTGGTTGGTAAAGCCAATCATCGCGTTATCATAGAGCGTGTAGAAATTGTTTTTGGTAAACCCGCGTTTTCGCAACGGTTGTTCAAACGGAATCAGTTTATGGGCATAGCCCAACTCGCACACCAGCCCGCGCAGGTACGGATAGGGATCGCCCAACTTGCGCAGTTCGTCTATGACGCATTTGTCGTACAAGCCGAAACCCGTGCAATTAGGCTCCAGTTTGGCACCGGAATCATTCACCAAATTAAGCAGCCAATAGTACACGCGCCGCACTGCAAAAAACACCAAGGATTCTTTGCTGGTTTGTTTCTGCGCCAAAACGACTTTATAGCCTTTTTCCCACGCGGAAACAAACTGTGGAATCAGGGAGGGCGGATCCTGCAAGTCGGACGCCAGATAAATCACGGCATCGCCCGACGTCTGCAAAAGGCCATAATACGGTGAGCGGATATGCCCGAAATTTCGCGCATTGGCTATTACTTTAAACCGTTTGTCCTGCGCGGCAATTTCGCGCAAAACGGCCAACGTTCCGTCTGTAGAAGCATTGTCCAGCACGATTTGTTCGTAATCGTATTTGTCTGCCAGTTGCAGCATTTGCGCTTTTACCTGTTCATACAAGTCGCGGACGTTTCCTTCTTCGTTATAGGCACTGGAAACGATAGAAATTTTCTTTTTCATATTACGCTTTAAACACCCATTTTTTATTTAATCCAAATCCCAACAGCGCCAGCGGCAGCACCAGTATCGCCCCCGCCAGATACATGTTGGTTATACCGCCCATATCCAGCACTTTAAGGCCCAGCACGTTGCACACATATACCAGGCCGTACACGCCAAAGAACTTGCCGAGCAGGCGGTTGTTGTGGCTTTTAAACACAATCACGCCGATGGTCTTAAAATTAAACAGTACGCCCAATATAGTGGAAAAAAGCGGTGCAAAAATATAGTTACACCCCACCCACACAAAGAAAACATACAGCAAATATCCCACCAGCGTATTTAAGGCGCCCACAAACAGAAAGGTGACAAATTGCTCGGGCAGACGGGAGAACCGGCTAATCAGATGAACCAATTGCCCAAAGAACTGTTTAATCATTTCTTTTTACTTCCTATCTGTTGGGCGGAAGCTTGAATGGTTTCCATTTCCTTGCGGTCCAAGAACGGGAACATATCCTCCAACGACGGGCTGACCATCGTACCGTCCGGCAATTTACGGGCGGAAAGTTTAGGAGCAAACGTATAATCGTGCGTACAATCCAGCTCACACACCACCGGGCCGGGCATTTGCAGCACGCGGCGGATACCGGCTTTTAAATCCTTGTTTTTCCCAATGCGCACCGCCGGCAATCCAAACGCTTTGGCCACTTTTACAAAATCCGGCACTTCCACCCCGCTCTGCACGTTGCAGCCGGTCAAGCGTCCGTTAAAAAAGTTCCGCTGGGTCTGGATAATGGAGATATATTCGCCGTTTTTAATGACAAAAATTTTAAGGGGCAGACGGTTGGTTTTGACGGTCTGCAATTCCTGTAAATTCATCATTATACTTCCATCCCCTTCCAGACAAACGGTATCCTTGTTGCCGCCGGCCGCACACATACCGATAGCCGCCGGCAAACCATAGCCCATAGACGCATCGCCCGAGTTGAGCAGCAGCCGCTGCCCCGCCTTAGACTCAAACGCTTGGAAAAACGCCACACAAGCCGTGCCGTTGGAAGCGGCCACCCGCGCCCCTTTCGGCAATTGTTTTCCTAACTCCTGCATAAACAGATAAGGATGCACTTTATCCGCAGGACGAATGGAAAATTCCCGCAAGGGCGGATATTGGGCCTTGAGCCGTTGGCAAAATGCCGACCATGGCGCAGGCGCCTGAAAAGGGCTTTTTTGACGCAACAGCGCTACGAGAAACTCCTTCACGTCTGCACACACCGGAACGTCCGGGCGAACGGTCGGCTTTTTGAGTTCGGCCGGGTCAATATCCACGATAATTTTTTTAGCGTTTTTGGCAAAGTTTTCCCAGTTATAGCTGGCCTGGCGGATGTTGTTGCGCGTACCTAAAAACAAAATGACGTCGGCGTTTTGCAACGCAAAATTGCCCGCGCGCTGGCCCACTGTGCCGATGCGTCCGGCAAACAGCGGGTCCGACGACGGAACCAAATCAAACCCGTTAAAAGTGGTCACCACCGGTATATGGGTTTTGTCCAGCAGGCGGCGCAACTCGGATTGAGCGCCCGCACAATGAATGCCGTTTCCCGCCACCAGCAGGGGCCGTTTGGCCCGCTCCAGCAAGCGCCATACGCGGGCGGACGTTTTGTCCAAAGACGATTTTTTAACGGAAGGACGGCGGAATTTTTTCATTTTTTTCGGGTCTACCGGCGCGGCCTGCACATTGAGCGGAATATCCACCCACACCGGGCCCGGGCGGCCGGACGCGGCACGGTAAACGGCTTCGTCCAGCACAGCGTCCAACTCGTAGGGGTCGGTAACCATTTGGGCATATTTGGTCAAGGGTTTAACAACGGAAATAATGTCCACTTCCTGGTCCCCCAATTGGCGCAGGGGAACCTGCGGGCAAGAAGCCATCGTGGTGGAAAATTTGACCTGGCCGGAAATAAACAACACCGGCGCGCTGTCCGTCCAAGCGCCGAACACGCCGTTTAAACAATTCAACCCGCCGGGGCCGGTTGTCACGCACGCTACCGCCAGTTGTTGGCCGGTGCGGGCATACGCCTCGGCGCTCATGGCAACGGCTTGTTCGTTGTGGTTAAAAATGCGTTTGATTTGGGTGCTTTTACCAAAACTGTCATCCAAGTGCATCGCGCCGCCGCCGGTGACCATAAACACCTGGCGCACGCCGTATTTTTCCAATTTCTTGACCAAATAATCCGAAAGTTTAATCATAGGCTAATTTTTTTAATTCTCCCAATACAGCCATAGCTTGATCGGGACGCAGATCCGTAATTTTCCTCAACTGGTGTTTATCTTCCAGCAAAATCAGCGCCAGGCCTTGGCCCGTATTTTTCTTGTCTTTTCCCATGGCTTGCACTACAGCTTCTTTGTCAGCGGGGATATCCTGGGCAGGCACTTTTACAATAGGCTGCAATACTTGTTGACGAATAAATTGTTCTTCCTCCGCGCTTAAGGCTCCAATTCGGCGGGCGTATTCATTGGCCAACAACATTCCCAATACCACCGCTTGTCCATGCGGAATTTTAAAAGAGGAAGCCGTTTCCAATGCGTGTCCAAAACAATGCCCGTAATTAAGCAAATTGCGCAAGCCGGTATCAAATTCGTCTTGTTCTATATAAGCTTTTTTAATAGCCAAGCAGGCCGAAATAAACTTAAGTAACACCGCTTCGTCGCGTTTATCCAATGCCGGCAAATTTGCAATAAAATCCTGTGTCTGGGTTTTCCCCGCCATTAAGTGCAGCTTGGCCATTTCTCCAATGCCGGAATAATAATCCACTTCGGAAAGCGTATTTAAAAATCCGGGCCAAATGTGCACTTTATGCGGCGGATAAAAGGAGCCTATTAAGTTTTTATAGTGACGGAAATTAAGCGATGTTTTGGCCCCGATGCAGCTATCTACCTGTGCCAACAAGGTAGTCGGCACAAAAGTCCATTTTATTCCGCGGTACAGGGTGGACGCTACAAAGCCCGTGATGTCCTGGACGATTCCGCCTCCAATGGACACCAAGTTCATATTCTTCTTGGGAGAAAGGGCCAGAATTTTTTGATACAAATCACACACGGTATCCAAATTTTTGTGGTCTTCCAACGCGTCCAAAATATATATATTTTCGGCCGGGAAGCCGGCAAAAGAGCTTTTGTATAATTCCCACACCCGTTTGTCCACTACATAAAACGCCGGAGCAAGGGCGGCAAGCTCTTTAAAGAAAGAATCAGTTCCTTCCATCACCACTTGATAGTTGCGAATATGAGAATGAATTTCCAACTCGTTTAAATGCATGAAAATCCCCCGTCTATAAACAAAGTTTGTCCTGTCATAAACGAATTTTGCTCCGATGCCAAGAAATACACCAGTTCAGCGATTTCTTTTGGTTCAGCCAAACGACGCATAGGCAAATTATCGGTAATTTGGCGGATTTGCTCGGGGGTATTGTTAGCGGAAGTCATTTCGGTATTTACAAATCCGGGTGCTACCGCATTAACCAATATATTATGCGGAGCCAATTCAACCGCAGCTGCAGTCGTCAGCCCATTGACCGCCGCCTTAGCCACCGAATACAATACCCTTCTGGGTTTGGAAAATTCACTCCAAATGGAAGAAAAATTTACAATTCTCCCATAAGATTTCTTTTTCATAAACTTGGAAGCCCATTGGATAAGCTGTACCTGGGCCAATAAATTTACGGAAATCATCTTTTGGATTTTTTCATCTGTGACTTCTTCCAACCCGGCCAATTCGTTAATTCCGGCACAATTAACCAAGACCTCTACTCCCTGTGGGATAGAGGCCGTATACCGGGCAATAGAAGAATGGTCCGATAAATTCATCTCTTCCCGGCTGGGAGCAAGTACATTAAACCCGCGGGAAAGAAACAAATCTTTAACAGCTTTGCCAATTCCCCGGCTTCCGCCGGTCAATAACACGGTTTTCATAACTGTCCGCCGGCCTGTTCAATCAGTTTTTTATAGCGGGCTTCCAGCATTTCAATGCGTTTGGCGTCTTCTTTAAAAATCATCCCGTAAAAATCACGTTTGTTTTTCAGCCACATCAGCTCAAACCCAACGGCTTTTAAAATGCCTTTGTCGGCATGCGGATCCTGGATAGCAGCCTGCGCGTCAAAAATAATTTTGCGCGTTTCAAATTTGGTCAGAGAACCAGCCGGCAGGCGTTTAAAGAACGGCAAGGACGCCGCCGACACTCCCCCGCCAATTACCATTTTTTTGCCGGCTTTCTGCATTTTGCGGCTGACGTCTTCAGCAATTTTAAACACCACTTCCGAGTTAATGTCTTCCCGCGTCAGACCCATGGAACCCGTCATATCCACGCGGCCCAGCACCACCCCGGCCAGGGACTTAAATTCCGGGCGGGCGATCATTTCATCCAAATTATCCACGCCGGTCTTCGTTTCTACGTTGATAAAAAATTCCGTATCTTTCCGTTCATCTTCCGAAAACACAAATTCCGTGGCTTTGATATATTTCGTCATGGCGTAAGCTGTTTCAATCATCGGCCCCACAATGCCTTTTACGCCGATCACGCGGGCGTCAAACATATCTTTGATGGCTTCGCATCCGCCCACTTTAATGATTAAATCCAACCCTGCTTTGGTAACCACTTCTTTCAAGCGCAAGGCCTCTTCCAGGCGGGTGCCTTCGGCCTCAAATTCGGCCTTTACGCCAATCACGTGGTGGTTGGCTTTCAAATCCTGCAAGGTTTCCAACATCTTTCTTTCTAAATTGTTCATGATGTCCTCTACTTATCTTTTAGCAATAATTCCGGATTTAGTTTGTCCTGTTGCGCGGCATAGTAAGCATATAATTGCGTGATAGCCTGAGGCAGCGGGGTAAACTTTAATCCTAAGATTTCCGATTTCAACCGTTCGTTGCTACCGGAATAATTGAGTCCGTATCCGGGCGCAGCGACGTGTATAGCAAGGTCTTTCCCGCTGATTTTTTGCACACAGCGGGCGGCTTCCAGCAGTTCCGTTTCTTCATTCGGCGTTACGTTGTAGCTGGAGTAATGTGCGTCGTGCTCAATAAAATAATCCAGCACGGGCATCAAATCGTCCACATACAAGTAGCTGAATCTGCGGTTCTGCCGAAGCGTAATAGGCAAACCGAACAACGCTTTGCAAACAGCGTTGGAAATAAAACGAATTTCCCAATCTTCGTATTTGCCAAAAATACCAAAAATGTTCAAATCCACCATATGCGGGATGGTTTCAATGCGCTTATGCACCACATATTTGCAAAAGCTGTGGTCATCTTTCCCCATACGGCGGCCGATTTCTTCTTCGCGCACCAGGCGGTTGTCCGCCGCGGTGTCATACACGGCGCCGCTGCCCAGGTTAATCATCCGGCCAAAACGGTCCGTGTGGCGGGCCAGGTTTTCAAACATACGCACATTGGTGTAAAACAAGTTGGTAGGATCTTTGGCGTTGCGGTGGCCGGGCTTGGTGGCCGCGTGGATGACGGCATCAAATTCGTGTGCGGCAAAATACGCATCCACCGCCTGCGTATCCGCCAAGTTTAGTTCGTAGCTACGCGGGGCGGTAATTTCGTACTTTTCGGCCAGAAAACTTTCCCGAATGTTTTTGCCGATAAATCCGTTTCCGCCCGTCAGCAAGATTTTTTTGCGCATTATTTGGTGTGTTCCTGTACAAAGCGGTGAATGACTTCACACGTTTTGGTAAGTTCTTTTTCGCCCAACGCGGGGAAAGTGCCCACCCAAAAAGTGTGGTTCATAATAAAGTCCGTATTGGGCAGCAGAGCATATTCTTTTTCCGTTAAATCGCAGGATTTGAGCAGCCCCGAATTGCCAATGCGCAACGGAATTTCGTTCTCCACCATCATCGGCTGGCGCAGCAGGTTGCCCGCAAACAGCTGGCGGGTGCCCACGCCGTTTTGCTCCAAATATTCCACCAACTGCTGCTTGGTGAAAGGCGCTTCCGGCCGGACGGAAATCAAGAAGCCGAACCAGGACGGATGACACTCCTTTTTGACTTCCGGCAAAATCAGCCACCGGGTTAAATCGGCCAGGTGTTTTGCCAAAAAGGCCGCATTGTCCGTGCGTTTTTGGATGTAGGCGGGCAATTTTTTAACCTGGCTGACGCCCAAGGCGGCCTGCCAATCGGTAATTTTTAAGTTAAAGCCCACGTGAGAATAGGTATATTTATGGTCGTAGCCAAAGGGCAAATGCCCCAACTGCATATTAAAGCGGTTGTGGCAGGTGTTATCCTTGCCCGGTTTGCACCAGCAATCGCGGCCCCAGTCGCGGAAAGACAAAATAATGCGGTAGAGCTGCGGGTCGTTAGTCACCACGGCGCCGCCTTCGCCCATCGTCAGGTGGTGGGCCGGGTAAAAGCTAAACGTGCCGATGTGCCCGATGGTGCCGGCTTTTTTGCCGTTCCACTGCGCGCCCAAGGCGTCGCAAGAGTCTTCAATCAGCCACAGGTTGTGCTTTTTGCAAATGTCCAAAATGCGGTCCATATCAAACATATTGCCCAGCGTATGCGCCACAAAAATCGCTTTGGTTTTGGGGCTTAATGCGGCTTCAATCTGTTCGGCATTGATGTTGTAGGTGCCGATTTCGCAATCCACAAACACGGGCACCAAGCCTTGCTGGATGATGGGGTTGACCGTCGTGGGAAAACCGGCCGCCACGGCGATTACTTCGTCGCCTTTTTTCAAGCGTTTGTCGCCCAGTTTATAGGACGTCAGCGCCGAAAGCGCCAGCAAATTGGCCGACGAGCCCGAGTTGGTGGACAAGGCAAATTTTACGCCCAAAAAAGCGGCAAAATCTTTTTCAAACTGGTCGTTAAAGCGCCCCGCCGTCAGCCACATATCCAAGCTGGCGTCAATCATTCCCATCAAGTCTTCTTCGTCCAACAATTTTCCGGATGGAGGAATATAGGCAAATTCCTTTTTGGTTCCGTATATCCCGCGGTAATATTTGCGCGCGGCTTCTTTTACCGCTTCTCTTAATTCTTTTTCCATACAATATCCTTCTCGTAGTGTTCAATTTGTGATAACGTAAAATCCAACATTTTTTCGCCCCGGTAAAAACGCTGATACCAGGCAACCGTCTGCGCGATGGCTTGCTTAGCCGTATACACCGGCTGCCAGCCGAGTACGGTTTTGGCTTTGGTGATGTCCAGCATCAGCAAATTGGCTTCGTGCAGGTTGTCGCGTTTGTGCACTTTCACGGTGCCACGGCCGTAGTCGGCCACGACTTGCTTGGCCACTTCGGCCACCGTCAGCACACTGTCCGGGTTGGGGCCGAAGTTGAACCCTTGGGCGTATGCTTTGCCTTGGGTATAGAGCAAGTGGCCCAGTAACAAATAGCCCGAAAGCGGTTCCAGCACGTGCTGCCACGGGCGGGTGGCCTGCGGGCAGCGGATTTCAATTTCTTTGCCGGCTTCTATATTGCGGATGCAATCCGGAATCAGGCGGTCCAACGCCCAGTCCCCCCCGCCGATGACGTTGCCCGCGCGGGCCGTGGCCAGCGCAAAGCCGCCGTCCGACAAGAAGGACCGCCGATACGAAGCGGACATAATTTCCACGCACCCTTTGGACGAGGAATACATATCATACCCGCCCATCGGTTCGTCCTCGGTATATCCGCGGGCGACTTCTTTATTTTCGTAGCATTTATCGGTCGTGATGTTTACAAACGCTTTGACGGAAGGCGTCTTGCGGGCGGCTTCCAGCACGTTTAACGTGCCGATAACATTGGTTTGATACGTCAGCACCGGCTCCGCGTACGACAAACGCACCAGCGGCTGCGC
The DNA here is from genome assembly GCA_944325235.1 of uncultured Elusimicrobiales bacterium. GTDB lineage: Bacteria > Elusimicrobiota > Elusimicrobia > Elusimicrobiales > Elusimicrobiaceae > Avelusimicrobium. The sequence continues at coordinate 11,965 of CALUZE010000004.1, forward strand.
CGCCAGGTGAAATACGATTTCCGGCTGAAATTCCTTAAAAACCTGCTCCAAGGTTTGCGGATGTAAAATATCGGCCATCACGCTTTTGTCCAGCTGATTGCCGATGGCCAGTTCCGTAAACATAGAAGGGGTGGTATTGGGTTCCAACGCATACCCGCACACCTGCGCCCCCAAGCGTTTTAGCCATAGAGCCAACCACGAGCCTTTAAAACCGGTATGGCCCGTGAGTAAAACTCGTTTTCCTTTATAGGTATCTTTCCACATAAATCAGTCCTTCCACACTTTCCACGGAGCTTGTTTTTTCTCCCAAAGCGCGGTCAGCATATTTTTGTCTTTCATCGTATCCATCGGCTGCCAGAAACCCGTGTGTTTATAGGCGTGCAGCTGCCCCTGGGCGGCCAGCGTTTCCAGCGGTTTTTTTTCAAACACGACGCCGTCGCCTTCATCAATATAGTTCATTACTTCGGGCTGGCAGACAAAAAATCCGCCGTTAATCCAAGCCCCATCGCCCTGCGGTTTTTCGGCGAAGGCGGTGATGTCGTCTTGGTCGTTAATGGTCAGCGCGCCGAAGCGGCCCATAGGCTGCACGGCGGTCATCGTAATGAGTTTGCCGGATTTTTGGTGGGAGGCGATTAAATCTTTGATGTTTACGTCGCTCACGCCGTCGCCATACGTAAGCAGGAAAGGTTCGTTGTTAATATACGGCGCGGCTTTTTTAATGCGCGCGCCCGTCATGGCGTTTTGGCCGGTGTAGAGCATGGTCACTTTCCAAGGTTCGTGGCGCGTTTTGTGCACAGTAACGGTATTGTGGACCATATCCACCGTAATGTCGGAATAGCGTTGGTAGTAGTTTACAAAATAGTCCTTGATGTAGTGCGATTTGTATCCCGTCAAAATGACAAAATCATCAAACCCGTAAGAGGAGTAAATCTTCATAATGTGCCACAAAATGGGATATCCGCCGATTTCCACCATCGGCTTGGGTTTTAAAACGGTTTCTTCACTTAAACGGGAACCGAGTCCCCCGGCCAAAATTAAAACTTTCATAAAACTCCTTTTAAAAAAATAGAGCACTTGGCAGTGTTTGCCCACTGTTAAACGCCCCGCTTATGCTGTTTTTTCTATCAACTTCCTTCTATATTTTATACCAAATTTTCACTTGTTAGTAAAACCGCCGCCCAAGGAATTTTTGATTTCCACACGGGCACTTTTCCCATGCAAAAAGCCCTCCCGTACAGCCGGGAGGGCAAAAGCAAATACCAGCAATGCTTATTTCCATTTTAAATGGAAAGTTTCGGCCCACAGCTTGGCTTCCAACAACGTGTTGGCAATCACCTCGGTGGGGATTTTGGGTGCTTCCTTGGGGTTGGCCCGATGGAATTTATTTAATTGTTTAAAATAATCCGTCACAATCGCCTGGACACCACCCTTTTGATACAGGTATTCCTGGCGCTCCAAATTATGGAATACATTTTTGTATTTCGGATTGCCGTGATACGGGTGCAGCGAAGCCGGCGCCCCGTTCAGCAGTTCATGCAAGCGCACGGTGAACGGTACGCCGCTTTCTTTGGCACGATGTTTCATCTGAGTATAGATATTTCTCAACGTGCGCTGGTTGACAATATGGTGTACCCCGTTATACGAGGTAACCTGACGCAAAGTTTTCCATTCTTTTACGTATTTGGATTTCACCGCGCCGGGGGTCTGCGCCACTTTGGTCAGTACGCGCAAATATTGATAGCTCCCCCATAATAAGGAGGGGTGCGTAAAGACCGGAATTTTAAACTCGGTCTGAATGAAGATTTCCGGTTGCAGGAAAAGCGCTTTCCCTTGTCGTTTAAAAAGGGTGCTCTGCCTGTATTTGGTAAAGACAGTGGGGAGCGTCAGGCGTGCCACGCGCTCGGCCAGTTGTTCGCTGTCAACCGGCGCCCGCATACGGCGGGCGATGATGGCGCCATGTTTCTGCAAAAACTTCGGGGCCCCTTTTAAGACCTGGTAGCCGCTTTGTGCATAAACAACCGGGTTGCTAAAACAAACTGCTAATAATAAGACAAGGATTTTTTTCATAAGCAACTCTCATTGGGTACTAATCCTTGCTGATTCCTTAACGCCATAGGAACACGACTATTCAGCGTAAAAACTCTCAAAGAGAAAAACAGAAGAAGAAGGCGTTTTTTTTATTGTACATTTTTCAAAGGGCTTGTCCAGCTTTTTTTGCGGATTTTTTCCGGCTGAAAATCCCCGGTCGGCTTTTTTCTTTTTTCCCGACGGAAAAAAGAAAACCGCTTGAACTGATAATTAAAATTAGTTATACTAAAATAGCCTTAATTAATCACGCTTATTGATTGGGGTTACAACTAAAGCAAACCAAAACGGAGCGGGCAAAAGGGGAGAAAATACTCTTCCTTTTTGCTTGAGGAACCGACGGCCGGCTGAATAAGCCGGCCGTATTTTTTAGTAAATCTATTTGTGTCCCTCAAGTCAAAAAAGTACGCATAAAAATCCCCGGTCATTGGGCCGGGGATTTTTCTATCAATTATTTTTTAAAAACGCCAGGGCTTCTTCACGCGTAGTGATTTTGCCTTCCCACTGTGCTTTGCGCACGCGGTCCAACGCGCCCGAAATGCGCCTGCCGGCGAGCCCCAACTCTTTGAGTTCTCCGCCGCGCACAAAACACGGCTCCAACGCCGCCGGCGGCAGGTTCGGCAAGACCGCCTGCAAAATTTCCCGCTGCAAGGCAAGCAGCCGCGTTTGCGGGCTCATTTTTTCCTGCGCGATTTTCCACGCACCCAAAATGGCCTGTGCCGGTTCTTTGGGCAAGTGCAGCGTACGCAAAAAATCCTCGCCGCTGGACCCCAGCGAACACGCCAAAATGCCCACCCGCACCATGGGATCTTGCGTTTGAAGCAATTTATCGTCCCAATGCAGGCCGGGCCAGGCAAATTTAAGCAGGTCGTATTTTTCCATCAGGGCAAAAATTTCTTTTACGCGTGCTTCTTCCAACACCTTTATAAATTCGTGGCAAAAGCGTTCCCGCGTTAAAAGCAGCGGGTATTCCCCTTCCACCGCTTCCACCAGCAGCCGCTCCGTCTTGGGGGCCAGCCGCCAGCCGAACCGCCCCGCAAACCGCACGGCGCGGAACATGCGGGTAGGGTCGTCCAAAAAACTTTTGTCGTGCAAAATGCGCACAATGCCGGCATCAATATCTTTCTGCGCGCCGAACGGGTCGTACGGTTGACCGAAGTTTTGCGGCAAAATGGAAAAGCACCAGGCGTTGGTCGTAAAATCACGCCGAAACAAATCGTCCTTCATTTCTTTGGAAAAAGCCACCACCGGCAGGGAGCCGGGATAGGGATAGGTTTCCTTGCGGGCGCGGACCATATCCAGCTTCAGTCCGTTATCCAAGCTGACGCGAAACGTACCGAACTGCGAAAACTTTTTCTTTCCGCCCCCCCATTGTTTGACACAATACCCCGCAACGGATTCTTGGTTCCCGTCAAATGCCAAATCAATATCCAGCGTGTTTTTGTGCAGGTAAAAATCCCGCACGGCACCGCCCACCACCCAGGCTTTCAGGCCCAGTTTGCTGGCGTACGCACCGATGGCGTAAAGTTGGTCCTTGTATTGTTTTGGTATGTTGGCAATCATAGCACTTGCGGGGGCAAGGCTTTGTCTTGGCTCATTTGGTCCAAAAAGTTGCGCAGCATTTTGCTCTGCAAGCCGGTTTTAAGGACTTTGCTTGCCGCCACGGCGTAGCCGTTGGGCGTTTGGTCCTTTTCCGGTGCGGGCACATAGAACGGGAAATGGTGCTCCCGCGCATAGGACGGCTTCAACCGCACCACGCGCAGGCCCGCGGCCGCCGCCGAAGCAGCCACCGCTTCCGATTCATAAGACGCTTCCTCTTCCCCCTGCAAAACCCCCTTTAGGGCTTCCAGCCCAAATACGCATATGGGCGGATAGTCCATATTTAATTGCTTTAGCAAAGTGTTTTTGATTAGGTTGTAATCCTTGTGCATACGAGCCACCAGCTCCGGCTCGCGCTGACGGTCTTTCTCCGAGAACACAAAGACAAGCAGCTCTGAAGGCGCGTCAAAATAAATCAAATCCCCGTCGTGGTGGAAAAACGTCTTGCACTCGGGGCACTGTACTAAATTGAGTTCGCCGCCCAAAATGGCGGTTTTCAAATCGGGGTCTTGTTCGGCACTGATGAACGACCAATACTCCACATCAAAAGGTTCACAATGGTTGGGGCAGTGTGCGGCTGCTTCGTTTTTAATGGATTTCATATGTATTATTTATAGCAAAAAAACATTAGTTTGACTACTGCTTTCCTGCCGCCGGTGCAGAAATGATAAAATATAGATATGGATTTACAAACGCGTTCTGCTTTTGCCCGGGACATTACCGTCAAGGGTATGATTATCAACACGCTCCTCTGCGCGGCCAAGTTTGCAGCCGGTATCTGGGGCCGCAGCTCCGCCATGGTGGCGGACGCGGTGCATTCGCTGTCCGATTCGCTGACGGACATTGTGGTGCTTGTGAGCTTAAAATTTTCGGCCCGCCCGGCCGACCAGGACCATGCCTACGGCCACGGCCGCTTTGAAACCATGGCCACGCTGGTGATTGCCGTAGCGCTGTTGGCGGTAGGAGCCAAAATTTTGTACAACGGCGTGACGGACATCGTCCGCCTGGCCGAAGGCGGCACCATCGCCCGCCCGCGCGCCGTAGCGCTGTGGACGGCCGTGCTTTCCATTATTGTAAAGGAATGGCTGTACCGCTACACGCTTAAAGCCGCCAGACAAATTGGCAGTTCCGCACTGGAAGCCAACGCTTGGCACCACCGCTCGGACGCGATGAGCTCCATCGGCACTTTATTGGGTATCGGCGGGGCGTATTTTCTGGGCAATAAATGGACGGTGCTGGACCCGCTGGCCGCGGTCATCGTCAGCTTCTTTATTTTTGAAGTCGCCTGGAACATTTTAAAATCCGCCACGCAGGAACTATTGGATAAATCGCTGGGCGCCCAGGCGGAAAAGAACATCATGCAAATCTGCCGCCAGGCCGAACCGGCCGCGTGCGCGCACAACATCAAAACGCGCAAAATCGGCGGGTATGCCTGCTTGGAATTTCACGTTTATTTGCCGGACGAGTGGAACTTAAAACGCGTGCACGACGCCACGGACAAAATGGAACAAGCCCTGCAGCAGGCCTTCGGCCCGCAGACGCTGGTCACCATTCATCCGGAGCCGTCCTCGCTGGACCACGCGCACGCGCCGGCCAAATAAGCCGGGCAAAGTTTGCTACAATAAAAGCGCCGCCCCGCAAAAGGGAAACGGCACCCGTAACAATCGCCCCGTTAGCTCAATTGGATAGAGTCCCGGTCTTCGGAACCGGTGGTACAGGTTCAAGTCCTGTACGGGGCAGATTTTATTTCCCTGCCGGCAGGCCCTCTGCCGAGGGAGCCAAAATTTGCTAAAATAGAAGTATCTAAATTTGCAGTAAGGAGTATACCTATGGGTGGACATTCGCACTGGGCCGGTATTAAACACAAAAAGGCCCTCGTAGACGCCAAAAAAGGTAAAGTATTTACCAAAATTTTAAGAGAAATCACCATCGCCGCCAAGATGAGCGGCGGCAACCCGGATCAAAACCCCCGCTTGCGCAAAGCCATTGATGATGCCCGTGCGGCCAATATGCCGTCGGACAACGTCAAACGCGCCATTATGAAAGGTACCGGCCAGCTGCCGGGTGTGTCGTACGAAGAAATCACGTACGAAGGCTACGGCCCCGGTTCCGTGGCGGTCATTGTGGAATGCACGACGGACAACAAAAACCGCACTTTCTCGGAAATCCGCAAAATTTTCACCAGCCACGGCGGTTCTATCGGCACCGCGGGCTGCGTGTCCTATATGTTTAAAGGCAAAGGGCTCATCGTCGTAAAGAAAGAAGACATTTCCGAAGACGACCTGATGAACCTCGCGCTGGAAGCCGGCGCCGAAGACGTGCGCACCGAAGGCGACGTGTATGAAGTCATCACCAACCCGGATATGGCGGAATTGGACGCCGTGAAGAAAGCCATTGAAGCCAAGGGCATTACGCCCGTGTCGGCCGATTTGACGATGCTCCCGGATACGGAAGTAACCATCACGGACGAACATACTGCCGAAACGCTGATGAAAATGCTGGAAGCCTTGGACGATCACGACGACACCAAGAACGTCTACGACAACTCCAACATTGACGAAGCCGTAGCGGCCAAACTCAACGCCTAACACAGAGGACGCTTGAACAAGCAAACAACCACCGTTTTAGGTATAGACCCTGGTTTAGACAGAACGGGATGGGCCATCCTTACAAGGGACGCCCGTTCCGTTTTGTCTTTACAGGCGTGCGGTCTCATCCACACCGGGGCCGAACAAGAACTGCCCGAACGGTTGGAATATATTTTTAACGAATTGCAAAAACTGCTGGCCACGTATCAGCCGGACCAGGTGGCCATGGAGCAGAACTACTTTTTAAAACGCGCCGTCACCATGGCCAACACCGTGATGACCCGCGGCGTGATTATCCTGGCCTGCCAATTGGCTGGCAAAGCCATTTCTTTTTATCCCCCCAAACGCGTGAAAATGATGATTTGCGGCACGGGCACCGCGGACAAAAAACAAGTCCAGCGGATGGTGCAGCTGACGCTGCGGCTGGACAAAGCCCCCTCGCCCGACGACACGGCCGACGCCGTGGCCATTGCCGTATGCCACGCCAAAACCGCCCCGCTGAATGCCATGCTAAACGTAAAAACGGCCTTCCTGGAAAAACTGAAGGCCGCCCAGAAAGCACAAATCAAAAAAGTGGTTAAATAATTACGCCTTTCCAGCAAGATAATTCTTTTTCTGCAACGCAAGACTTCTCTTTGCCGTGCATGCCGTTACCATGGTTGCTGCTGTTTCTTTTTGCGTCGTCAGGGTCGCGGGCGCCGGCTTTTGTGCTGTTGCCGCGGTTGCTGAACCGCCTCCTTTAGAGCCGTCTACAAAAAGCCTTTCAAACGGATTAGAAAATTTTATTGTTTGAGCACGGCATGCGCGAGTGATAAAATTGCCCGTTGAAAGTGATTTTTGTGGCTCCCAAGGGCGGAGCCCTTTTTCTGGCGCCCGGAAAAGGGTTCCTTTTCCACGGCCGGGAGCCTACCGGATAATATGCTAAAATGTAAGTATGATAGCGTATTTAAAAGGCGAAGTGTTGGAAGTAAAAGAAGACGGCGCCGTCATCGTGTGCGGCGGGGTGGGGTACGAAGTCAACCTGGCCCACAGCTCCGCTTTGGAACTGACGGCCGGGACCGAAGCCGCCCTGTACGTGGCGGAATCCATTTCCCCCTACGACGGGACCGTCCTGTACGGATTTTTAAATAAAGAGGACAAGGACCTCTGGCTCCTGTTCAAAACCGCTATCCCCAACACCGGCCCCAAAAAAGCGATGGAGTTTTTAAATAAAGCCCTGCGCTCGGTGGCCGATTTCCACAACGCCATTTTAAAACGCGACCCCAAAATTTTGACGGGCATTTTCGGCTTTACTGCCAAAACGGCGGAAAAACTCATCAACTCCTTAAAGGACAAGATGGACGCCGTCACCGTCCAGGGCGAAAGCAAAATAAAAGTGATGGACGAAGCGCCGTATATGAGCGGCGTGCTGGAAGCCTTGGCCGCGCTGGGCTATTCGGCGGCGGAATCGCGCCGCGCGATGGAAAAGCTCTACGCCGAAGGCGTCAACCCCAACGACAAGATTGAAAACATCATCAAAGAGGCCCTGCGGGTACTGAAAAAATGAGCAACCAAAACGAAATTTTAAATGTTTCCCAACTGCCCGACGAAACCGCCGGGCTGGAAGCCGCCCTGCGCCCTACCACGCTGGACGAATTTGTCGGCCAGGACAAACTGAAAGAAAACCTGCGCGTTTTTATTGCGGCCGCCAAATCCCGCAAAGAAGCCCTGGACCATTGCCTTTTTTACGCGCCGCCCGGCCTGGGCAAAACCACGCTGGCCAACATTCTGGCGCGCGAAATGGGCGTGAACATCAAAGTCACTTCCGGCCCCGTGCTGGCCCGCCCCGGCGATTTGGCCGCCATGCTGACCACGGAACTTTCCGACGGCGATATTTTGTTTATTGACGAAATTCACCGCCTCAACCCCGCCGTGGAAGAAGCCCTCTACCCGGCCATGGAAGATTTCACCTTTTTCATCAACACGGGCAAAGGCGCCGGCTCCACCACCTTAAAGCTGGCCGTACCGCGTTTTACGCTGGTGGGCGCAACCACCCGCTCCGGCCTGCTGACCGGCCCCTTGCGCGACCGCTTTGGCATTGTGTTTAACTTGGGGTTTTACGAAATCCCGGAAATTACCGATATTTTGGAACGCTCCGCGCGATTGCTCAACATCCAGGCGGACCGCGAAGGACTGACCGAACTGGCCAAACGTTCCCGCGGCACGCCGCGCATTGCCAACCGCCTGCTGCGCCGCGCGCGGGATTTTGCCCAGGTAAAGGGCAACGGCGTCATCACGCACGAAATCGCCCAGACGGCGATGGACTCGCTGGATATAGACAGCGAAGGCTTGGACAGTGTGGACAAGCGGATTTTGGAAGCGCTGATTGACCGCTTTTCCGGCGGGCCGGTGGGCGTGGACAATTTGGCGATTGCCGTGTCCGAAGCCGTAGACACGCTGACGGACGTCATTGAACCGTACCTCATCAAGGCGGGCTTTATCGCACGCACCCCGCGCGGGCGCGTGGCCACCCGCAAAGCCTACGAACATATGGGCCGCAAGCAACACGCGGATTTACTTTTCTAACCGGGGGAAAGAATGAAGAACACCACTCGTTTTCTGCTGCTTTGTATAGGGGCGGCCCTGTTGTGTGCCTGTGCGGCGCCTTCCAAACGCGCCGCGCTGACGGCCCAAGCCGCCAAAGGCCAAGCCAGCCAAGAACTCTTAAACCGGGTGGAAATGCCCCAATCGCAGGATCCGCAATCCAAGTCCCGCCCCAAGGACGTCACTGTGCGCGTCCTGCTGGCCGAAAACCAAAAATCGGCCCGCGTCAAACACACGGGCAAAGTGTACATTTACACGTTAAATTTGGATAAAAAATACAAAATTTCCTCCCCCGGCACCTTGGCCGTAAAAGCCCTGGGCAACGGCAAAGTGCAGGTGGGCACGCTGCAGTCGGCCAAAACCGTCGTGCTGGAGCCGGCCGTCAACACCCTGCTCGGCTGGGACAACAATTCCTATTCCGGCAAAATTTTTATTATTCCCGCGGGCAAAACGTTCCACCTGGTGGAATACGTCCCGCTGGAAACGTACCTTTACGGCGTGCTTCCGTATGAAATGAGCCACACCTGGCCGCTGGAAGCCCTCAAAGCCCAGGCCGTGGCCGCGCGCACCTACACGCTTAAATCGCTGGAAAACGTAAAGAACCAACATTTTGACTTGTATTCCGACGTCCGCAGCCAAATGTACAAAGGCGGCGGCAAACAGTACGACTCCGTCAAACAAGCCGTGGACCAAACCCGCGGCGAAGTGCTGACCTACCAGGATAAACTGTTTTTTACCTACTACCACGCCAACTGCGGCGGCGGGACGGACGACGTGCGCAGCTGGAACCCGAGCCTCAAGTCCATCAAGCCGCTTTCCGGCGCGTCCTGCAAGACGGACTCCCACTCCAAAAGCTACAAATGGCAGATGAACCTCCCCCGAGCCAAGGTGGAAACTTACGCCAAAAACGTGGGTCCTTCGGGCACCCTAAAAAGCATTAAAATTTCCCCCAAACCGCACACCGGCCGCGCCACCAATTTAACGATACGCACGTCCAAGGGCTCCAAAACCGTCCCGTGCGGCAAGTTCCGCCTGGCCACCGGCATACGCAGCTGCAAAATCACCAAACTCTCCGTGCGCAAAAAAGACGTGCACTTTGAAGGCAAAGGCTACGGCCACGGCATCGGCATGTGCCAGGACGGCGCCAACGGTATGGCCAAAGACGGCAAAAATTACAAAAAGATTTTGAAAAATTATTATCCCGGAGC
>CALUZE010000005.1 GCA_944325235.1 uncultured Elusimicrobiales bacterium
CCCACCATAATGGCCGTGGGCGTGGCCAGGCCCAGCGCACACGGGCACGAAATGACCAACACCGAAATGGCCGAAGACAACGCAAAACTGAAACTCGTTCCCTGCGCCAGCCACACCACCAGCGTCAGCAGGGCAATGGCCATTACGGCCGGCACAAACACCGCGCTCACGCGGTCGGCCAGGCGGGCAATCGGCGCCTTGCTGCCGGCGGCTTCTTCCACCAGCGTAATAATTTGAGCCAGCACCGTATCTTTGCCGGTGCGTTCCACGCGCAATTCCACATAGCCGCTGGCTAACAGCGTTCCGGCCGCCAGTTCCGCGCCAATGGGTTTATCCTGCGGGACGCTTTCCCCCGTCAGGGCCGACTCATCCGCCGCACCGCCGCCTTCCACAATCACGCCGTCGGCGGCAATCCGTTCGCCCGCGCGCACCACGACGATATCGCCTTTCACCAGCCCCTGCACGGGCACACGCACTTCCTTGCCGCCGCGCACTACGGACGCTTCCTGCGGCACCAACCGCACCAAGGCGGAAATTGCGTCGGACGTTTTTACTTTGGCCCGCGCTTCCAGCCATTTGCCCAGGGTAACCAGCGTCAAAATCATCGCCGCCGATTCAAAATACAGCCCATGCATCACGGTATCAAAAGCGGAAGTCCAATCCGGGTGTTCCATCAGCACCAACACGCGGAACATTCCCCACAGGCCGGACAATACGGCCGCCCCCGCGCCCAAAGCGATGAGGCTGTCCATATTCGGCCCGCCCTGCACCAGGCGTTTAAACCCGTTGGTAAAAAACCGGCGGTTAATGGATAAGACCGGCAACGCCAGCAAAAACTGCGTCAGGGCAAAAATCCCGGGGTTGCGGCGGATTTCCTGAGGAATCGGGAGCGAAAGCATCCCGCTCATCGCCACATACACCAACGGAAGCAAAAAAACCAGCGACGCAATAAAACGGTATTTCAAGCGGCGGGCTTCGTCCTTTGCGGCGCGCTGCGGGGAAAGAACCCCCGTTTCCTCGCCGGGGGCGAAAGCGTCGTACCCCGCGCCGCGCACGGCGGCAATGATATCCTGCGCGGTCAGACGTTCTTCATCGTACTCCGCGGTGAGTGTATTTTGCAATAAATTGACCGACGCATACCGCATCCCGGGCAATTTGGCTACGGCCCGCTCCACATGCGCCTGGCAGGCGGAGCAAGTCATGCCGGTAACGTTAAATTTTTTCTTCATAGTTGCCTAATCCCCTATTATTAAAGGATATGCTTATCGTCGGGCGTTGTCAAGCCGGGCGGGTTTCGGCTCTCGGCCGCCCGACGGAACCGCCCTTTTGTTTTACCCCGTTTTTTGCTACACTATATCCCATGACTATATTAATCATCCTTTTTATGTTGGTGCTGAACGCCCTGTTGGCGGCGTACGAAATGGCCCTGGCCTCCATTTCCCGCACCAAATTATCCATTTTAGCCCAGGAAAAACGCTTAGGCGCCGAGCAGGCCCTCTTTATGAAAGACCATATGGAAGGCAGCCTGGCCGTAGTGCAGATAGGCATTACGCTGGTGGGCGCCATTGCGGCCGCGGCCGGCGGGGCAGGGGCGGACGAAATGTTTTCGCCCGTGTTGCAGGAATGGCTGGCGCTGCCCAAACGGGTGGCGGATGTAGTGTCCGTGGCGGTAGTAGTGGTGCCGCTGAGCTTTGTGACCATCGTGTTCGGCGAACTGACGCCCAAGACCTTTGCCATTAAAAACAAAGAATTTGTAACGCTTAAATTTTCGCCGGTGATGCGGGTGATGTATTCCGTTTTGTCGCCCATCGTGCACATAATGGAAATGCTGGTCCGCTTTTGCACCAAAAAAACGTTCGTCAAAACACCCGACCCCAAAGAAGCCCAAAAAGCGGCCATGGCCGATTTGCGCACAGCGGCAGCGATTGCGTCTTCCTCGCGCCTGTTTGGCAAAACGGAAGAAAAAATCGTGCTGTCCAGCGCGATGTTTTGCATCCGAAAAATACGCGAAATTCAGGTGCCGCTGGACCAGGTGTATATGCTGGACGCCGGGGACTCTATCGCCGATACGTTTATAAAAGCGCACCTGGATATGCACACGCGCTTCCCGGTGCGGGAAAACCCGCAGGACCCGCAAAGCATTATCGGGTATTTGAACTTTAAGGATATTTTCCTTTCCACCAAAATGGCTGCGGGTTCGCCCACGTGCGCGCGCACGATTGTGCGCCCCATTTTGCGCCTGACGGCGGACACGATTATCTCGGCCGCGCTGGAAAAAATGATGAAAGAAAAACAGCACATTTGCCTGGTGACGGAAGGCGGCAAAATAACCGGCATTCTGACGCTGGAAGACATCTTTGAAGAAATGGTGGGCGAGATTGAAGACGAATACGATTTCTTCCCCGCTTATATCCGCCCGTTTGGCACCTCGCTGGTGGCCAGCGCCACCGCCAAAATGGCCGACGTGTTTGCCCAGCTCCAAGTGCCCGCGCCGGCCGACCTGCCCGCTACCCAAAATGTAGCCCAGTGGACGGAACAAAAGCTGGGGCGCACGCTGGATAAAAACGACAAATTAAAAGCGGACGGACTGCTGGTGGACCCGCGCAAATTCCGCCGCCACAAGCTGATGGAAGTTTTGGTAAGTAAAGCCGACTAAACGGCATAAAAAGCCCCGCGGCAAGCGGGGTTTTTTACGGAATAAAAACTATGGCCGGTGGGCTTCCCCCCACGTGCATAACTGGTCCAAAATAGGGATGAGGGATTTGCCCTTTTCGGTCAAGCTGTATTCCACCTTGGGCGGAATTTGCGGGTATTCCTGGCGGTGCACCAGGCCGTCCGCCTCCAGCTCCTTAAGCGTCAGGCTCAGCGTTTTGTACGAAATGGTTTTGATGTATTTCTTCAGTTCGTTAAACCGTACCACTTTAAACCCCATCAGCGCATACAAAATAAACATTTTGTATTTGCCCTGAATGAGCGACATCGTGTAATTAAATCCGGTTTCCTCCAGCTTGGCGTCTTTAATGCAGGCAAAACTCATTTTTATACTCTCCCAAATGTAAGTATACTACCTAAATGCGCGTACTTGTTTTAAGTTACATTCTTTGCTTATAATTGTAGTATCAAAGCAAGCAAAAGTCAATGCGTGCTGCAAAAGGAGTAACTGATATGAAAGATATGGGAGTGAAACCCTTTTTGTTCCCGATGCCAACCTATATGATTGGCACTTACAATAAAGATAATACCGTAGACGTAATGATGATGGCCTGGGGCGGCATTTGTGCCGAAAACCAGGTGGCGCTGAACCTGGAAGCCGCCCACAAAACGGTGGCCAACCTGCGTGAACGCAAAGCTTTCACCTTGGCCATACCGGGGGCGGACACGTTGCGCCAATCCGATTTTTTGGGGACGGCCAGCGCCAACCGGGTGCCCGACAAATTTGCCCGCACGGGGCTGCACGCCGTAAAAAGCACGCGGGTGGACGCGCCCGTGATTACGGAATACCCACTGACGCTGGAATGTGAAGTAGCCGAAATGCAAGAACAGCCCTACGGGCTGCGCGTACTGGGCACCATCGTCAACGTGCTCGCGGACGAAAAAATTTTGGACGCGGCCGGGAAAATTGACGCCGGCAAATTACACGCGTTTGTGTTTGACCAAATGCAAAACGGCTATTATGCCATTGGCGAAAAAATCGGGCAGGCCTGGCACAGCGGCGCGGACCTGATGAAAAAATAAGGAGCCAAAAATGGAAAAAATTACGTTAGTGAAATCTTCTCAACTTACGTCGCCCAACCCGGTGACGTTGGTATGCACCCAAAAGCCGGACGGCTCTACCAACCTGGCCACCGTTTCGTGGTGGACGTACCTGTCGTTCAACCCCAATATGGTGGCGTATGCGATGTCCAAGCGGTCGTACAGCGGGGAAATGGTACGCCAAAACAAAAAAGTGATTTTGACAATCCCCGGGGCCGAAATTGCTCCGGCCGTGCTGGGCTGCGGTTGCACCAGCGGACGGGATACGGACAAGGCGGCTAAATTTAACGTCGCACTGACCGACGTGCCCGGAAGCGATATCAAAATTCCGCTCCACAGCCGTGTGGCCATTGTGTGCCGCTTGAAAGAATCCCACGAAGTGGGCGACCACTATCTCTACATCTGCGACGTGGAGCAAGTGTACGGCAACGAACAGGAACAGGCGTTGTTTGCCTGGAACGGATACAGCGAAATTCGCCCCGCCAAATAACCAACCTGCCGAACAAAACCGGCAAACGGTTTTATTTGCAACGCATAAAAAGCCCCGCAGCAAGCGGGGCTTTTTAAATTTATAAGATACCGCGGCGTATCAGCTCGGCCCTTAAAGCGTCGCCCCCGGTAAATAAAATGGTTTCAAACCCCAGGCGGGCCGCTTCGGACCCGTTGGCCGCGTTATCGTCAATAAACAAGCAGTTGGACGAATGCAGCTGGTAACGCTTGAGCAGGCGCGCGTAGATGGCCGGGTCCGGCTTTACCAAGCGTTCCTCGCCGGATACGACAATGCCGTCAAACCAGTTCAAAAAATCATACTTGGCGCGCGCAATCGGGAAGGTCTCGGCCGACCAGTTGGTCAGCGCGTAAAGCGGGTAGCCTTTGTCTTTTAAATCCTTCAGCACCGCCACGGCCGATTTAATCGGCCCGCCCAGCATTTCGTCCCAGCGGGCGAAGTAATCGTCAATCTGCGCGGCATACTTGGGGTACTTTTCTTTGATGACAGCCAACCCTTTGGCAAACGGACGCCCGGCATCCTGCTGGGTGTTCCACTGGGTTGTGCACACCGTGTTCAAAAACCATTCCATTTCTTCGGTAGATGCAAAAATTTTTTTGTACAAGTTCCGCGGGTTCCAATCAATCAGTACTCCGCCCAAATCAAAAATAATATCTTTCATAAACTTCCCCCTTTTTTTATTATAACCCCTCGACGCCAAAACGTGCAACACGCCATAAAAAAGCCCCGCCCGAAGCGGGGCTTTGTACAGCTATAAAACAAGCGTGTCTTCCATATCCGGGCCGGTGGATATGAGGGCAATTTTCGGGTGCGGATAGGTGCGGGCGCAGAGCTTTTTTAAATCTTCCAAAAACGCTTGCGCTTGCGGCGTGAAATCCGCATACGATTTAATGCAGTCGTTGCCCGGGAACATATCCATATGCGTCAGCGCGATTTTGGTGCAGTTGTTAATCATAATCGCGCGGGAAGCGGAGCGCGTTTCAAACGCGCCGATGCGGCGCAACCGCTTGCTGACGCTGCCGATTTCGTGCCCTTTGGTGTGGTAGACTTCCAGCTTTTTCTCGTCGGTCAATTCTTTTTCCAACGGGCCGGGGCCTACGCGGGTGATGTAGGGTTTAAACACCACGTACACGTCCCGCACGGACTTGGGGCCCAAGCCGGCCTCGCCCAAAAATGTGCTGGCCGTGGTATCGCGCGACGTGACAAACGGATATTCCCCGTGCAGCAGGGAAAGTTTAATCCCCTGCGTGCCTTCCAGCAAAATTTCGCCGCCTTTATCCAAGCAGTCGTTTAACAGTTCGGGCACGTCCCGGATGAAATCTTTCAGCAACGGTTCGTCTTTGGCGAATTTAATATCGCGCCGTTCAATGCGGTCGCGCACGGCCTGGCCCAGCCCAGTGCCCACGCTGCCGATGTGCTGCATAAAGTGCGAGGCGTTCTTTTCGGCCGCGGTTTGCTCGTCGGAAATCAGCACGGCGTACGGGTCAATAATCAGGCGGTCCTGCGTGCCCGTCAGCTTCACTTCGTCCAACAGCCACTGGGTTTTGGTGTAAGCGCCGGCCCCCAGCACCAGCTTGGTGTGCGGGTTTAAAAAACCGGACGGAATGTTTTTAAGCGTGTAGGATTTGCCGTCCTGCACCACGGTGTGCCCCGCGTTGGGGCCGCCCACGCGCACGCAATAATCGTAATGGCCTTTGTAAGACAAATAAGCGGAAATCTTCCCCTTTCCTTCGTCGCCGGCTTGGCCGCCGCAGACAATATCAATCATACTTTTCCTCCGCAATTTCACGCGCCCGGCCCGTATACGTTTCGGGCTGGAGGGCACGCAGTTTGGTTCGGGTTGCGCCGTCTACGGGCAACCCTTCTATAAATTCTTTCCACAAGGCGGGCGTTAACGCACGCCCGCGCGTAAAGTCGCGCAGTTGTTCATACGCGCGGGGATACCCCGCCGCACGCAGAATGGTTTGCGCCGCTTCGGCCAGCACTTCCGGGTGATTTTTCAGTTCCGCCCGGGCCGCCGCGCGGTCAAACGAAATTTTGGCCAGTCCTTTCCGAACCGACTGGTACGCCACCAGCGCATAGCCAAACGCCACCGCCATATTGCGCAGCACGGTAGAGTCCGACAAGTCCCGCTGCAGGCGCGACACCGGCAACTTGCGCGAAAAAAGTTCCAACAGCGCGTCCGCCAACTGCAAATTGCCTTCGGCATTTTCAAAATCAATCGGGTTCACTTTTTGCGGCATGGTGGAGGAACCCACTTCGCCGGGGGCCGTTTTTTGGTGCACGAGTCCGGCCGAAATATACTGCCACATATCCCGGCAAAAATCCAACAAAATCACATCCGCCCGGCGGATATGGTCAAACAGTTCGGCGTAGCTGTCGCGGTTATCCACCTGCGTGCTGACGGGCGAAAGCGCCAGTTTGATTTTACGCCCGCGGTTTAATTGTGCCGCCATTTGCCGGGCCGCACGCGGCCAGTTGACCGTAGGGAAAGCCGCCAAATGCGCGTTAAAATTGCCCACCGCGCCGCCGAATTTAAACGTAAGCGTTTGCTTTTTAAGCGTTTCCAGCTGGCGGGAGAGGCGATAGGCAAACACGCGGATTTCTTTGCCAAAGGTGGTCGGTACGGCCGGCTGGCCGTGGGTGCGCGCCAACAAAACGGAGCGCGCCTCTTTGCGGGCCAGTTTGGCCAGGTCTTTCTGCAGCTCCACAAGCGCCGGCAGCAGGGCTTTTTCCAGCCCGTCCGCTAGCAGCACCGCATAGGAAGCGCTGTTTACGTCTTCGCTCGTCAGCGCAAAATGCAGCCAGTTCAGACGGTCTTGCAGGGAAGTGTTTTTGAGTTTCAGGCGTAAAAAATACTCAACGGCTTTTACGTCGTGCTTGGTGGCGGGAATGTGTTGGTAACCGTCAAATTCCAGGGCGCGGATGATTTCCAAATCGGCGTCGGACAGCGTGCACACGTCCGCCAACAGTTGGCGTTCTTTTTGGGTAAGCGGCTTAAAATGCGGGAGTTTTAAATCGGATAAGATTTCCAACCACGTGCATTCCACGCGCACGCGGGATGCAGTGAAGGCGGCTTCGCTCATCACACTTCTGAGCGCGCCCAGTCTGCCGCTATAGCGGCCGTCCAACGGGCACAGCGCCGAAATCTTCATAAATATATTTTAGCAAATTACTTGCACCCGCGGGTATGATGAAAAGGAAAATAACAAGCTAATTAATGCGGTAGCGTTTAAACTGTACATCTTCCCACAAGAAAGGCCCATACCCCGCACACAGCCGAATGGATTTCGGCGAATTAACGGCAGCCAAACAATAATGGAGGCCTTTTAGGGAACCCATACTTGCTTTTCGGTGGTCAAAGCCAAAAACAATCTGATACGAAAATCCGTTTTTTGTTCTGCGTAATGTTACGCGCCCGTCTTGTTCTGCATCTAAAACGGTTTGAAAATCATCGGGAAGGGGAACCGCAATATCCAGCTGTTCAAAATCATCCGTATATTGGCCATTTGCCAAATAATATACTTCCTCCGCGTCTTTAATGGCACGCGCCGCCAGGATTGCTTGCGAGGCACGGGATTTTTCCACCGCCATTTCATATTGGGGCAACGCAATCGCCGCCAAAATGCCAATAATTAAAACGACCACTAACAGCTCTATCAGCGTAAATCCGGCGTGTTTTTTCGTGAGGAGGGATTTTTGATAAATTTTGTTCATAGGCAAAATTTATCAAAAAAAAAAAACGAGTCAAGCCTAGCGCCTGGCCTCCCTTTCCTTCACCTGTTCACACGACTAGTGGAGCCACACGGCTCCCGCAATGCCGTGCTTCGGAGTGTGTTTTCCCGGGAGGCCAAATCCGGGCCGACCGGCCGCGCTGTTTTTTGCATTCAAAACACAAAAAGCCCCGGCGCATATACCGGGGCTTTTGCTAACAAATTATTTCATCTACTTTACGGCAGGTTCTTGTTTCAATTCGGCCTGCTGGGTTTTGACTAAATTTTCATACGGGCCGAACCCGTCCTGCACGTTCCAACCGCCGCCCAACGCTTTAGACAAATTGACTACAGCGGCCAATTCGTCGTTGCGGGCGGAAGCCAGGTTCATTTCGGCAGACAACAAATTTTCTTCCACGTCCAGCAAATCCGTCACACCGATAAGGCCCGCGTCCTCCTGTTTTTT
Organism: uncultured Elusimicrobiales bacterium; assembly: GCA_944325235.1. Classification (GTDB taxonomy): domain Bacteria; phylum Elusimicrobiota; class Elusimicrobia; order Elusimicrobiales; family Elusimicrobiaceae; genus Avelusimicrobium. Next base: position 8,441 of record CALUZE010000005.1, read on the forward strand.
GGTCAGTTCGTAGCTGCGCTGCATGGCTTCGGTTTGCTGTTTGTAAGAGTCGAAAATTTCGCGGTTGATGCGGTTTGCGGCAATCGCGTCCAACGCTTCTTTAAACGCGCTTTGGACCGTTTTTTCATACGAGGCAAGCATTTCGCGGTATTGGGCTTCGGCCTTTTTGTTTTCGGCACGGATTTTGCCGCTTTCAAAAATAGGTGCCAACAACTGCCCGCCGGCCGCCCACACGCCGGACGAACCCGTGAACAAATTGTTCAATGCGCCGCTGGCATAACCGGCGGAAGCCGTCAACGGAATGCTGGGGAAATACGCCGCACGCGCCGCGCCGATGTTGGCATTGGCGGCAATCAGCTGGCCTTCGGCCGAGCGGATATCCGGCCGGCGGGCGAGCAGATCGGACGGGAGGCCTTCGGGCACGTCGGGAATAAGCGTAATTTCCGCCAGTGTTTTGCCACGGGTTATGGCGCTAGCGGCAATTTCGCGCGGGGATTTGCCCACCAACACGGAAAGCGCCGTTTCCGTTTGGGCAATTTTCAAGCGCAGCTGTTGTTCCTGCGCTTGCACGCTGGCCATATTCGCTTCCACGCGTTTCAAATCCACTTCGGTACAATAGCCGTTTTTATAGCGGCTGGTGTAAATGCGCACGTTTTCTTTGCGGGCTTCCAGGGTGCGTTGGGCAATGGCCAGTTGGGCGTCCAACATCGCCAAGGTAAAGTAGTTTTTGGCCACATCCGCCGTCAACGTTAAGCGCACGGTGTCGCGCGCGGCCTCGCTGGAAAGCAGCTGGGCACGGGCGGCTTCGCTCAAGCGGCGGTATTTGCCCCACAAGTCCAGTTCGTACGACACGGACACATTGGCCGTGCTTTGGCTTTCGCCGGATGTGACATCATTGCCGGCGCGGCCCGATTCCGCCGCGGCAGACAGGCTGGGCAGCTGGTCGGCGGAGGCAATCCCCACCGAAGCGCGAGCCTGGTCCACCCGGGCGATGGCGGCCTGCAAATCTTTGTTGTAAGCCAAAGCCTCGCTTTCCAATTGGTTCAGCACAGGATCGTCAAACACTTCCCACCAGTTGGCCTGGGTGAAAATGCTGAAGTTGTCGGCGGCTTTACCTTTAGGTAAATCCAAGTCCGGCTGTTTGTAATTGGGCCCTAACAGACACCCGCCCAACAAAACGGCGGACGCCAGCAAAAGCGCTAGACGCATGTGTTTCATAAATTCTCCTTTTGGGTTTCTTCGGCCGCGGACGGCTGCGGCTTTTTCCAACCGCTTAACAAACTAAAGAACAGCGGCACAAACAACGGTGCAATCAGCGTGGCAGCCAGCATACCGAACACCACGGCCGTACCGATGGCGTGGCGGCTGGCCGCGCCGGCACCGGAGCTGATCGCCAGCGGCACACAGCCCAAGATGAAGGCCAAAGAAGTCATCACAATCGGGCGGAAGCGCAGTTTGGCGGCTTCCAGGGCGGCTTGGGTTGTTTCCATCCCTTGTTCTTTAAGCATAACGGCAAATTCTACAATCAAAATGGCGTTCTTGGCGGCCAACCCCACCAGCGCGACGAGCGCAATCTGGAAGTAAATATCGTTGGACAAACCGCGCGCCCACGTGCCGGCCAACGCGCCGAAAATGGCAAACGGAACCGCCAGCAATACCGCCAGCGGCAGGCTCCATTTTTCGTACTGGGCGGCCAAAATAAGGAACACTACCAGCATCCCCAACAACAGCGCCACGGCCGAGGAGTTTCCGGAGAGTTTTTCCTGATAAGTGGTACCCGTCCAGGCCAGGGTGAAACCGGAATCCAACACTTCCTTGGCGGTTTCTTCCACGGCACGGATAGCGTCGCCGGAGCTGTATCCGGCGGCCGGGTTGGCCAAAATTTTGGCGGCCGGGAACACGTTAAACCGTTCCACCATATCCGGCCCCAACGAAGGCGTCAGCGTGACCAGGGCCGACAGCGGCACCATCGCGCCCGAATTGGAACGCACATACACGCCGGAAATTTGTTCCGGGCGGGCACGGTATTGGCCGTCCGCCTGCATCATCACTTTAAAGCTGCGGCCGGAGTACGTAAAGTCGTTCACATACAGTGTGCCGAACGTGCCTTGCAGGGTGGTGTACAGCTCGGACAAACTCACCCCCATCGCCAGGGCTTTGGTTTCGTCTACGTCCATTTTGTATTGCGGCACTGCGGCCGAGAACGTCGTGCTGACGCTGGAGAGTTCGGGACGCTTTTTGGCGGCCTCAATAAATTTTTGGGTTTGGGCTTCCAGCGCTTTGCTGCCGCCGGAAGTGCGGTTTTGGATGTAGCCTTCCAAACCGCCGGTGGTGCTCATACCCATAATGGGCGGCGGGTTAAACGGCATGACCACCGCGGCCGGAATTTTGCTTTGCGCCTGGGCATACAAACTGCCCACCAGCGCCGCCGAAGACAACGCCTTGGATTTGCGTTCGTCCCACGGTTTTAACATCACAAACGAAGCTACGGCATTGCTCTTTTGCGTGCTGGAAAGCATATCGTAACCCGAGAACGTAAGCACCTGCGAAACGGCCGGCTGGGCGGAAATCAATTCTTCCAATTGTTTGGCTACGGCGTCGCTGTTAGCCAAAGAGGCGGAAGGGTCCAGCTGGGCCGCCACCATAATTACGCCCTGGTCTTCATCGGGCAGCAAGCTGCCGGGCACAATTTTGAACAGCCCCAGCGCCGCGGCAAAAATGAGTGCAATCAACACGACGGACACCATCAGCTTCCGCATGAAAAACGCCACCCAGGAACCGTATTTACGGGTTAATTTTTCAAAGAAGCGGTCAAACTGGTAGAAGAAGCCGCGGGTCGGGTGTTCCTGCTTTTTAAGCAAGAGCGCGCACAGCGCGGGCGTTAATGTCAGGGCAACCAGGCCCGAAATAATGACGGACACGGCAATCGTAATGGCGAACTGCTGGTACATTACCCCCGTCAATCCGCCCATAAACGCCACCGGCACAAACACGGAACACAACACCAGCACAATGGCCACCACCGGGCCGGACACTTCGTCCATGGCTTTAATCGTGGCCTCTTTGACGGGCAGGTTTTCCTCGTGCATAATGCGTTCCACGTTTTCAATGACCACGATGGCGTCGTCCACTACGATGCCGATGGCCAACACCAACCCGAATAGCGTAAGCGTATTAATGGAAAACCCTAAAAGGAGCATTCCGGCAAACGCACCGATAATCGATACCGGCACCGCCAAACACGGAATGAGCGTAGCGCGCCAGTCTTTCAGGAAGATGTACACCACCAAGAACACCAAAATCATGGCTTCAATCAGCGTGTGGATGACTTCTTTAATAGAAGCCGTTACGAATAACGTGGTGTCGTAGGCAACTTTATAGTCTATATCCAAATCCGCGGGGAAGTTTTGGGCGATGTCTTTCATATGTGCGTCCACGGCTTTGGCGGTAGCCACGGCATTGGCCCCCGGCGAAAGGTACACGCCAATCGGCACGGCGGGCTTGCCGTTAAAACGGCCGTTAAATTCGTATGTTTGGCTGCCCAATTCCACGCGGGCAACGTCTTTTAACAGCAGGGTCGTCCCGTCCGGGTTGGCACGCAAAATGATGTTTTCAAATTCTTCGGGCGTCGTTAAGCGGCCGGGGGCAATAATGGAACACATCCGGTCCACTTGCACGGGCAGCGGAGGCTGGCCGATTTTGCCCGCAGAACGCTGGCTGTTTTGCGCTTGCACGGCGGCCACCAAATCGCTGACGGACAGGCCGCGCTGGGAAAGGACATCGGGCTTAATCCAAATGCGGATGGAGTAGTCGTTGGCGGACATTACCTGCGCGTCGCCCACGCCTTCAATGCGTTTTAAATCGTCCACAATGTTGAGCAGTGCATAGTTGCCAATGGTCGTCGTGTCCGAATGGCCGTTAGGCGAATACAGGGCAATTAGCTGCAAAATGGCGGAAGATTTTTTGTTTACCTGCACGCCGTATTGGCGCACCGTTTCGGGCAGGGTGGCCGTGGCGCCCTGGACGCGGTTGTTGACGTTAATCATCGCCTGGTCCGGGTCCGTGCCGACCTTAAACGATACGGTCAAAGACATATCCCCGTTGGCCGACGAAGTGGAATTCATATACAGCATATCTTCCACCCCGTTTACCTGCTGCTCAATGGGGGCGGCCACGGTGTCGGCAATCACTTCCGGGCTGGCGCCGGGATAGCTGGCCGACACTTCAATGGTGGGCGGCGTTAAATCGGGGTATTGCTCAATGGGGAGCATCGTAATAGACACGATACCCGCCAGCGAAATCAACAGCGAAATAACGGTGGATAAAATCGGGCGGTTAATAAAGAATTTGGAAAACATATCCGCTCCTTATTGGGCCGTTTCCGCGGCGGGAGCGTCCGCTTTGGCGTCCGCGGCCGGGGCCGGTTGGGCCGAAGCGGCGGGTTTATCTGCGGTCGGGGTGGCTTGGGCAACGTCCGCCGGTTGCGTATTGTCCGCCGGGGCCGATTGTTCTTCCGGCAGGGCTTGTTTATCGGACGCTTCGGAAGATTCAATTTCTTCTTCCAGCGTGGCGACACTGCGCCCGTCCTGCGACAGGGTTTCTTCTTCCTCTTTTTGCTCGCCCACTTTAAAATCCTGCATTTCTACCTGCACCTGCTGGCCGGGGCGCACTTTAATCAACCCTTCGCGCAAAATGCGGTCCCCCGCTTTCAATCCGTCGGTCACGATGTACATATCGTCCTGCAACTGGGCCTGCACCGGGCGGGCCGCAATGGTGTCATTCGCGTCCACCGCGTACGCCACCAACCCCTGGGCCGTGTTAAGCAGGGCGGAAGACGGAATTAAAATCGCGTTTTTGTACACCGCGCCCACCAGCCGCACCCGCACAAACTGCCCCGGCATTAAAGCGCGGGAGTTGTTGGGGTTGGCAAATTCGGCCTTCATCGCCAAGCTGGAAGTTTGGGTATTTTCGGAACTGTCAAAGAAAATAATTTTGCCTTTTTCGGGATAAATCTTGCCGTTATTTAACAGCACTTCCACATAAATCGGGGCGTCCGCCGCGGCCGTTTTGCGGTATTGGTCGGCGGCCAGTTTGTCCTGCTGCTCCGCCGTGCCGATGGAAATCTGCCCCGACACAAAGCCCGCGGCCAATTTTTCAAACTGGCGGCTGGGCATAGAAAAATTGACGTACAGCGGGTTGATTTGCACCATCGTGGTCAAAAAGCCGGACTCGCCGGTGGGCGAAATCAAGCTGCCCACGGATTGGGCTTCTTTGCCCGCGATACCGGAAATCGGCGCCGTTACTTTGGTGTAGCCCAAATTGATTTCCGCATCGCTCACGCCGGACTTGGCCACTTTCACGTTGGCTTGGGCGGTCTCGTAGGCGGAGAGGGCATTGTCGTAGTCCTGCTGGCTGACGGCATTGTCCGCGCGGAGGCGTTTCATACGCGCATAGGTGCGCTGGGTGCGGCGTTCTTCGGCCTGGGCCTGGGCCAGCGTGCCTTGGGCTTTTTCCAGCGCTACTTTATAGGATTTGTCATCAATCTGAAAAAGCTGCGTGCCCTCTTTTACATATTCGCCTTCGTTATACAAACGGGCCTGCAAAATACCGCCCACCTGCGCACGGATTTGAATTTCCAGCGACCCTGCTACTTGGGCCGGATATTCAATATTCCACGGCAAATCCTGCTGGATGACCGTAATCGCGTTGACGGTAGGCACCGGCAGAGAGCCGGCCGACTCCGCTTTTTTGCAGCCGCAGACAAACACGGTTGCTGCAACCAAGGCGGATAATACCGCCGGAACAAACAGTTTTTTCTTCATGGATTTATCCCCTTATACAAGAATCCCCCTGCGGGGGCATATGTTTGCATTGTATAAAATTTATCTTTTTCCTTTTATACAGTTTCGGATTAGATACTTCCTGACAAGCCGCTCCCGAAACACTATAATAGAGGAAATGCGCCAAGGGGGTTTTAAAGATGAAACTGCATAAATGGGAAGAACGCATCGGCCATACGCCGCTGCTGGAAATTACGCGTCTGCCCGTCGGGCCGGGGCATGTATGGGCCAAAATGGAAATGTGCAACCCGTACAGCGTAAAAGACCGCGCCGCCCTGTTTATGCTAAACACGGCCGAACAGGAAGGCCGCCTGGCCCCCGGCGCCACGTTGGTAGAACCCACCAGCGGCAACACCGGGATTGCGCTTGCTTTTTTGGCGGCGGAACGCGGCTATAAACTCGTTTTAACCATGCCCGAAAATATGAGTGCGGAACGCCAAAAGCTGTTAAAAGCCTTGGGCGCCAGACTGGTGCTTACCCCGCGCCAAGCCGGTATGCAGGGCGCCATAGACGCGGCATTAAAAATACTGGATGAAACGCCCGGCGCTTTTATGCCCGGCCAGTTTGATAATCCCGCCAACGCCCTGGCGCACGAAAAAACCACCGGCCCCGAAATTTGGACCGATTTAAACGGACGTGTAGATTTTTTTGTGGCGGGTGTCGGCTCGGGCGGGACCATCACCGGCACGGGACGATTTTTAAAAAAGCAAAACCCAAACATCAAAATCATAGCCGTAGAACCGGCCGACTCTCCGCTTTTATCGGGCGGGAAAGCGGGGCCGCACGGCCTGCAGGGCATCGGGGCCAACTTTGTGCCGGCGGTATTGGACCGCAGCTTATTGGATGAAATCATCCCCGTCCAAACGCAGGACGCCTTTTACACGGCGCGCCAGCTGGCCGCGCGCCAAGGCGTGTTGGCCGGCATATCCGGCGGGGCGGCGCTGTGGGCCGCTATGCAAGTGGCTGCCCGGCCCGAAAACGCGGGCAAAAACATTGTGACGTTATTGCCGGACAGCGGGGAACGGTATTTGAGCACAGACTTATTTGAATAATCGCCCGCCGATTGCTACAATACAAGTATGAACAAATGGCTGACAGCCGGGCTGCTGGCGTGTGCAGTGTGTCTGCCCCTTGCGGCCCAGCCTTATGGAAATACGGAAGACGAAATCGTGATTGAAATGCACGGGGAACCGGCGGCTGTGCGGCCGTCCGTGTCCATTTGGAACAAAACCGCCCCGCAGCTTACGCGCCTGTTCCGCGGCAAAGACCGCACCTATGTGCTTTACCACGTGGAAAATGTGTCCACCAAAGACGATATCCTCGCTTCCGAAGACGGCAAAGAATATGCCTACGTCCGCTACGGCAGCGATGACGGCAGTTACCGCAAATTTTTGTTCAAAGCCGAAGATCCGCAAACCTTCGTGGCCTGCGCCGCCAACATTGCAGACGTCCTGGCCGTGAACAAGAAATACAAAGTGAACTTGGGCGTGGACCGGAAAGATTTTTTGCAAGCCTACGAAAAACAAGCCACGCTGATGAACCTGGTGGATAATACGGCCGGCAAGACGTACACCGTCTATCAGCTGAACTATTCGGACATCAACAACAAAAAACCCTCTCCGCATTATTTTATGTTTGACCAGGACACGCTGGTGCGCACCTTCGCCGGGGATGACGCTTATTATAATTTTGTAAGCCAGATTTCCGCCGGCAATAAAAAACTGACCGTCCAACAAAAAGCGGCCAAACAGCAGCGCCAGGCCCAACTGCAAAAAGAGCGCCAGGAAGCGCAGGAACGCGCCAACCGCCCCGTGCGCAAAGCACTCGTTTCCGGCGGCACGGTGGAAGACCAAATGTATATGCCCCGCGCCGTAAACGCCACGCCGCTGCCGGCCTTAACCCCCAGCAAAATCCCGGCGGGCACGCCGCTTATCAACCAGTAAAACTGCTAACCTAAATTTTATCCTTTCAAAGGAGCCTGTATTTCCTATAATGGAAATATGCATATGGATCCTGTTTCAATGTCCTCTTTTGGAATAGCCGGGTTACTGTATTTAATTTTGCAAATTGTGGTAACCGGGCACATCATTTGCCGCAAGGACGACGTAAAAAGTTCTTTCGGCTGGATTGGCCTCGTGTGGCTTACCCCGCTTTTGGGCAGTATCATCTACGTTGTATTTGGCATCAACCGTATCCGCCGCAAAGCCCTTTCCCTGCGCAACAAAGGGCCGGACATCTTCACCCTCACCGGCAAAACGGAAGAAGAAATCCAGCAAGAAATTCCCCGCCCCTTGTTGCAGTTAATGCGCCTGGGCTACAAGGTGCACCCCCAGCGCTTTGCCTTGGGCAACACGGCCCGCGCATACGTGAACGGGGACGAAGCCTATCCCGCCATGTGCCGGCTGATTGCCGGCGCCAAAAAAGAAGTGCTGATGGAAAGCTATATTTTTAATAACGACCGCGCCGGAAAAATGTTTACAAACGCCCTGCGGCAAGCCGCCCAAAACGGAGCCAAGGTAAAAGTGTTGGTGGACGGCGTAGGGCTGAATTATTCCAAGCCCACGATTGCCGCCGCCCTCAAGCGGTTGCCGGGGGTGGAATTTTCGGTCTTTTTGCCTTCTAAAAAACCGATTGATTTACCGTTTGTCAATTTGCGCAACCACCGCAAAATTTTAATTGTGGACGGGCAGGAAGCCGTCTTTGGCGGGATGAACGTGGCCGAGGGGAACCTGGTCAGCACGAACCCCAAAGAACCGATCCAGGACGTCACCTTCCACGTGCAGGGGCCGGTGGTGGACCAGATGTCGCGCGTGTTTGAGGAAGATTGGATCTTCTCCGGGAAGAAACACTTTATCCCGGCTTCGTTCCGCGCCAAAGGCCCGCTGCCCGGCAAAATGCCCGCGCGTATCATCCCGGACGGGCCGGACGCCGATTACGGCAAAATTGAACAAATGATGTTGGGCGCTTTAACCTGCGCGCAAAAAACGGTGCAAATCGTTACGCCGTATTTCCTGCCCGAAAACGAAATGCTGGTCAACCTGGAGCTGGCTGCCATGCGCGGAGTGGATGTGGAAATCATTCTGCCGTCCAAGAGCAACATTTTTGGGATGGACGGCGCCATGCGTGCCAATTTTGCGCGGCTGCTTAAAAAGGGCGTCAAAATCTACCGCACGCCGCCGCCGTTTGACCACAGCAAAATGATGTTGGTGGACCGCGTGTGGGTGTTTGTCGGTTCGGCCAACTGGGACGTGCGCAGCTTTAAGCTGAATTTTGAGTGTAATTTGGAATGCTTTGATAAAGCCCTGGCCCAACAAATCGGCCAGATTATTGCCCGTAAAAAAGAAAACGCCCATATGGAGAAACTGGAGGACCACCTCCATCCGTCCCTGTGGCGCACGCTGGCGGACAATACGCTGCGCCTGCTGACGCCTTATTATTAATATGCTTTACAAACAACCCCTCCCGGCAGAAGTTCTCACCGCACACGGCCGTCCCACGCAGGACGCTCTGCCGCGGCGTTTTACCGTGTGCATTTGGAACTGGCAGAAGTGCAAACAAAAAAGCTGGACGGAAGACTTTCAAAAAATTTCCGCCGCGGCCGATTTGTTTTTGGCGCAGGAAGTGCACCGCACCGACAAAGTGCAAACGATCATGGACGCCGCCCCGTATTATTGGACGGGCGCGGTCAGTTTCTTTTCGCTCAAGGACAACAGCCCCATCGGCGTGGCCACCGGCTGCACCGCCAAACCTGCGCAAGTGGCTTTTTCGGCCGCCCAGCGCGAGCCCATTTTGCGTATGCCCAAAATGACGCTGGCCACGCTGGTTCCCTTACAGCACAGCAAACATTCGCTGTTGGTCATCAATGTGCACGCCATCAACTTTACCGGTTTAAAAACGTTTGAAAAGAACCTGCGCTGCGCGGCCGAACTGCTGTTGGGGTTTAACGGCCCGGTGCTGTTGGGCGGGGATTTCAATTCCTGGAGCAGCAAACGCCGCCGCCTGCTGCAATGCACGGCCAAAACGGCCGGGCTGAGTGAAGTAGCCTTTGAGCCGGATGCCCGCACCCGCTTTTGGGGCCGCCCGGTGGATTACCTGTTCGTACGCGGATTAACAGTGCTGGCGGCGGGCGTACGCGTGACGGACGCCTCGGACCATAACCCCCTGCTTGCCCGGTTGGAACTCCGCTAGCCGGCCCGCCCGAACGCTGCGCCTAATATGGTAAAATATAGGTAATTATGAACACATCAGACAATAAAGCCGTGTATTTTAAACGCGAAGCCTTAAAAAAAGTCGTAGAGGCTTTTGACAAAGGCACGCTGGAAAAAAACGCGTACCGTATTCCCTTTGAAGTAATTCCCCCGGATTCCAAATCCGCGGTGCGCTGCTGTATTTATAAAGAACGCGCCGTCTTCCGCGCGCGCACGTTGGCCGCTATGGGCTGCAGCGTGGAAAAGGACGACGAAGCCACCTCGCTAAACGATTACGCCAAACAGGCGCTCTTGCGCAAAGCGGTGCCGGAAGTGCCGCTGACCGTAATGGACATTGCCTGCAAAGGCTGTATCAAAGCGCGCCACATCGTTACCGACGCCTGCCAAGGCTGCTTGGCTCGTCCGTGCCAGCAGGCGTGCAAATTTGGCGCCATTTCGTTTGCGGACGGCAGATCCCACATTGACCCGGACAAATGCAAAAACTGCGGCCAGTGCAAAGCCGTCTGCCCGTACAACGCCATTACGTATGTGCCGGTGCCGTGCGAACAATCCTGCCCGGTAAACGCCATCCACAAAGGCGACAACGGATTTGCCGAAATTGATTTTGACAAATGCATTTCCTGCGGCCACTGTATGGACGCGTGCCCGTTCGGTGCCATTATGGAACGCAGCCAGCTGATTGATATTTTAAGCCAGATGGAGAGCAGCAACAAAGTCTGTGCGATGATTGCGCCTTCTATCGTGGGCCAGTTTGACTGCACGCTCCCGCAGCTGATTACCGCCATTAAAAAAGCCGGCTTTGACAAAGTGACCGAAGTCGCCGAAGGGGCCGACATCACCACCGCCAACGAAGCGCGCGAACTGGTGGAACGCCTGGAAAAAGGCGTCCGGTTTATGACCACTTCCTGCTGTGCGGCGTGGATTCAGGCCGTCAAAAAGCACTTGCCGGCGCTGAAAGAATTTGTATCCGCCACCAAGACTCCGGCGGGCTATACGGCCGAAATTGAAAAGAAAAACGGCTTCATCACCGTGTTTGTGGGGCCGTGCGTTTCCAAACGCGTGGAAGGCATGGAAGACCCGAACATCGACTTTGTGATGACCTACGAAGAACTCGGCGCCATGTTGGACGCCAAGGGCATCAACCCGGCCGAATGCGAAGAAACCCCGCTGGACCCCAAAATCTCCGGCGAAGCGCGCTACTACGGCGTGACGGGCGGCGTGGCCCAAGCGGTGGAAAACGCCATCGCCGGCAAACGCCCGTTCAAAAAAATGGCCATCAACGGCTTGGATAAAAAGACGATGATGCTGTTAAACGCGTATGCCAAGGGCGCGGGCGACTTCCAGCTGCTGGAAGTGATGAGCTGCAAAGGCGGCTGTATTGGCGGGCCCTGCACGATTAAAAAGCAGGCGGCCGTCATTAAGCCGATTAAGGACCTGGTGGCCCAAAGCCCCAAAGTGCCTTGCGCGCTGGACGAAAAGAAAGAAACCAAATAAGGTGCTTTTAAACCAAAAACCCCGCTCCAAAGAGCGGGGTTTTTAAATGCTATTTAATGGTTGTACTGGTTATTTTATAAGCGGGGACCCCTTTGTGCTGTTGAACAGGCTCTTGAGTAAGATAATTACACATTTTGTTGTACTTCTCCGTTCCCCCCATGCAGAAAATATCCCCTACTTCCGCGCCTAAGCCTTTTGCCGTAGAAGGATTAATCACCATAAACAGTTGGGGAAAATCTGTCGTACGCACCACAAAAATACCGCCTCCGCCGGAAGTAATTTGCCAACCCGCCGGCTGGATTTTTATCTTGCTGTCGCAATAAATATTGGTGGCACTATTTAAAACATAGTCGGAATAAGAAATTCCCGTCTGCGACGCAAACGCCTCCAAATCCAAGCAAATCGTATTTCCCCCATCTAAGACATAAAGGTCTCTCCCTCTTTTTAAGGCTTGTAATATCGGCAAACGCTGTGTTAATTTACTTTTTGTAACGGCTTTTTGATACTGTGGCAACGCTACCGCCGCCAAGATACCAATGATCAAAACGACTACTAACAGCTCTATTAGCGTAAATCCGGCGTTTTTGCGCGTCAGCCTAGTTTTTTGATAAATTCGTCCCATAGACCCAATTTATCAAAAAAAAAAAACGAGTCAAGCCTGTTCGCCGCCGGCCTGGCTAGCGTTTTCCCGCAATAAAAACCCCGCTCCGACGAGCGGGGTTTGTAAAGCATCTCCTGCAAGTTTCCAGCCAACGATTAACGTTTGGAGAACTGGAAGCGTTTGCGGGCGCCGGGCTGACCGGGTTTCTTTCTTTCCACCATACGAGGATCGCGGGTGAGATAACCGGCCTTCTTGACGGCTTTTTTAAGATCTTCGCTGATCGCGGCCAAGGAGCGCGCAATCGCGTGGCGCAACGCGCCGGCCTGAGAGGATACGCCGCCGCCCATTACTTTGGCGTTGACGTCGTATTCTTTTTCCAGGTTGGTCACCACGAGCGGCGCCTTAACGGCGGCTTTGCAGCGGGCGTGGTTGCCGAAATATTCGTCCAAGGATTTGGCGTTCACGGTGATGACGCCTTTACCTTTCAAAAGTTCTACCTGGGCGACGGAGGTTTTTCTTCTTCCGGTTTTGAGTTCTTTCGTATTGTTCATAAATTTCTATCCCTCTTATTTACCAAAGCGTTCGGTGAAGGCGTGTTCTTCGCCGGCGAACAGTCTCAAGCGTTTCATTCTGGGCGCGCGGAGTTTGTTTTCGTCCAACATTCTCTT
>CALUZE010000006.1 GCA_944325235.1 uncultured Elusimicrobiales bacterium
GGTTTGTGTCAGTAAATCACGGAACAGTAGGAATTGCCGTCTTATTTGGCCAAGGCCACCAAGCCGGGCAATTCTTTTGGCGTAAATAAGCCGGGCCCCTTACGGGACCCGGTTTGTGTCAGTAAATCACGGAACAGTAGGAATTGCCGTCTTATTTGGCCAAGGCCACCAAGCCGGGCAATTCTTTCCCTTCCACAAATTCCATACTGGCGCCGCCGCCCGTAGAAACGTGCGACAGTTCTTTCTGGTTGAATTTGCCTTTTTTGAGTACGTTCACGCTGTCGCCGCCGCCGATAATCGTGGTGGCGCCGGCTTTCGTGGCGTCAATCATCGCCTGGGCAATGGCAAAGCTGCCTTTGGCAAAGTTCGGGAATTCAAACACGCCCATCGGGCCGTTCCAGAAGATGGTTTTGCATTTCAAGAGTTCGGCGCGGAACATTTCAGCCGTTTTCGGGCCGATATCCATACCCATCAAGTCGGCCGGGATGTCTACATTTTCCACGGTCACGGGTTCGGCATTTTCGGCGAATTCTTTACCGCAGATGTGGTCCACCGGCAGCAAGATTTTAACGCCTTTTGTCTGCGCTTTGGCCAGCACGGCCTTGGCTTCGGATTCTTTTTCGGCGTCAAACAAGGACTTGCCGATTTCGTGCCCCTGCACTTTCAAGAACGTGTAAGCCATACCGCCGCCGATGACGAGGACGTTTACTTTGTCCATCAAATTGTTGAGCAGCATAATTTTGTCGGACACTTTGGCGCCGCCCACCACGGCCGCAAACGGACGGGCCGGGTTTTCCAACGCTTTGCCCAAGAATTCCACTTCTTTCTGCACCAGGTAGCCGGCGCAACCGGGCAAGAAATCCGCAATGGCGCTGGTGGAAGCGTGAGCGCGGTGTACCGTGCCGAAGGCTTCCTGCACAAACACTTCGCCGTGTTTAGCCAGCTGTTTGGCAAATTCGGGGTCGTTCTTTTCTTCTTCCGGGTGGAAGCGGAGGTTTTCCAACAAGGCAATTTCGCCGTTTTTGGTTTCGGCCACTACTTTTTCGGCTTCGGGGCCTACGCAGTCTTTGGCAAAGTGCACCGGCACGCCGAACAATTTTTCCACTTCAGCCGCAACAGGAGCCAAGCTGAATTCCGGGCAGACTTTGCCCTTCGGGCGGCCCAAGTGCGCAATCAGTACGATGCGGCAGTTGTTGTCCAGCAAGTGCTTAATGGTTTTTTCGGTGGCAACGATGCGTTTGTTGTTGTCCACTTTCCCGTCTTTAAGCGGCACGTTGTAATCCACGCGCACCAAGACTTTCTTGTTTTTCAGGTCCATATCCTGAATCTTTTTGATGCTGTCAAAATTCATAGTTTCTTTGACTCCTTTATTTATTCCGGTGCGGCTTTTACGCCGCACCTTTACTTCTTAAATTTTACAAAATTTGGAAGGATCCGGCACGGTTTATTTGCGCTGGAATTTGCCCAAGAGTTCCAAAATTTCTATATACAGCCACACCAGCGTGACCACCAGGCCGAACCCGGCGTACCATTCCATATGTTTGGGCGCCTGATAGTGCGAGGTCATCGCGTCAATAAAGTGGAAGTTCAGCAAGAAGTTGAACGCCGCCACCGCGCAAATCACCACGCTGATGCCGATAGCCAGCGGCGAGTTGGACGTTAAATACGTGGGGTTCACGCCAAAAAGCGACAAAATCCACGAGCCGAGATACAGCACCGCAATGGCCGCCGTGGCCGAAAAAATACCCACAGCCAGCCCGCGCGTCACGCGGATGAGCCCCGTGCGGTACACAAACAACATCATAAAAAACACCAATACCGTCACTGCTACGGCATTGAACACAATGCCTTGAAACTGCGCGTTGTACGCAGCCGAAACAACCCCCAGCACCATCCCTTCCAACACGGCGTAAATGGGCGCCGTAATCGGGGCGGCGGCCGGCTTGAAGGACGTGATGAGCGCCATCACAAAGGCCGCAATCAGCATCGGCCACATCCAAGCGGCCCAGCTTTGGAAGTTGGTCCAGGTAATCATCCCGCCCACTACGCACAAAAATAACAGCAGGAACGTTTTGTTGATGGTTCCCTGCAGCGTCATGACACCGCCGGCAGCGGCGCGTTGCTGCGCGCGCTGAAAGGCGGCTTCGTTTAACATCGGATTGTTCATAGGATACCCCCTTAAAAAGTGCCCTGATTAACAGGTAGGTATATTGTATAAAATGTAGGCCGATTTTACGCAACAATTGCAAAAAAAATCCGCTGCATTTAGCAGCGGATTTTTAAACCGGTTCAGCCATTAATGCTGGCGAAAGTCGCGGGACAAAGCCGGATTTTTCATCATCTTTAACCCGCTGCCCGCGCGTTCCATAGAGATGGAACCGTTTTTGGCGAAGAAATCTTTTAAGTTTTTCTTCAGTTCAGGCGAGCGGATGGGCATATTCAGCGTGTAGAACGTCGTGCCGTTTTTGGCCTTGGTGTAGAAGAACACGCGGGAGATGCCTTCTTGGGTTTTCGGTACGGTCATGCTGAAGTAGTACGGATTTTTCGGGTAGGAATACGGGTCATTATGATTATATCCGCCGAAATTGCCCAATTCAATTTCCAATCTGAAAATATCGGAGTCGTTCCACGTGGACATGGTATTTAAGCATCTTTTGTCCAAGGCTACCGTTACGACACCTACTCCTTTTTCGTCTTTATAATTGCACAAAATGGCATAGCAATCCAAGCGGTTGGAGCTTTCGCCCGCTACTTTGTAATGATGTTCCGCGTTATACTCTATTTCATCGGCATTCCACCAAAACAAATAGGCCGGAGCAAAAGCCTTTTCGGGAATGGCTTTCATCTTTACCACTTTTTTGGATTTTTGTACCTTTTGGGCAATTTTGTTGGTCATCCGTTGTTCGGCATTGGTTTCGGCAGAGGCCTGCGCCGCGCCAAAAGAAACGCCTATGAGCAACAACAATGCGTAGGTAAATACTTTTTTCATAAATTTTTTCTCCTTGTAGTACTGCTTACACTTAAAGGATACTGCTTTTTGTGCAAAAATTCCAGGGGTCTAAAGCCCTATACCAACCAATTTTTGGACCTACTTTTTATCTGGGACCTTTTTTTCTCCGACAAAAAAGCCGGCCCTTGATCGGGGCCGGCTTTGGGTACGGCAGTTAAATTACATCATGCCGCCCATTCCCCCCATGCCGGGCATGGCCGGGGCGTGGGCCGCGTCCTTTTCGGGCGCGTCGGCCACCAGGGTTTCGGTCAAGAGGACCGTCCCGGTGATAGAGGCCGCATTTTCCAGCGCGGTGCGGACTACTTTGGCCGGGTCTACTACGCCCGCTTTCAAGAGGTCGCAGTATTGGTTGTTTTCCGCATCGTAACCGTCGGCGGCGCCTTTCATCTTAAGCACGTTGTCCACGACAACCGCTCCATCCAACCCCGCGTTGACGGCGATTTGTTTCAAAGGAGCCGTCAAGGCTTTGCGGACAATGTTGATACCCGTGCGGATGTCTTCATTATCGGCTTTGAGGTCGTCCAACGCTTTTTGGCAGCGGGCCAAGGCTACACCGCCGCCGGGGACGATGCCTTCTTCCACGCCGGCTTTGGTGGCGTTTTTGGCGTCTTCCACTTTGGCTTTTTTGGCTTTCAGTTCCGTTTCCGTGGCAGCACCGACGCTGATGACGGCTACGCCGCCGGAAAGTTTGGCCAAGCGTTCCTGGAGTTTTTCTTTGTCGTATTCGCTCTTGGAGTTTTCAATCTGTTTGCGGATTTGTTCAGCGCGCGCAGCGATGGCTTCTTTGCTGCCTTTGCCGCTGACGATGGTGGTGTTTTCTTTGTCCACTACCACGCGGGAGCATTGGCCCAGCATAGCCAGTTCGGCTTTGTCCAGTTTAATGCCGCGTTCTTCGCTTAACACTTCGCCGCCGGTCAGAATGGCGATATCTTCCAGCATTTCTTTGCGTCTGTCGCCAAAGCCCGGGGCTTTCACGGCGCAGCCTTTCAAGGTGCCGCGCAGTTTGTTCACCACCAGCGTGGCCAGCGCTTCGCCGTCCACATCTTCGGCGATGATGAGGAACTGTTTACCGCTCTGGACGATTTTTTCCAGCACGGGCAGCAGGTCGTTCATAGAAGAAATTTTCTTGTCCGTTACAATGATGTACGGGTTATCCAACACGCATTCCATTCTTTCGGAATCGGTCACAAAATAAGGCGAAATGTAGCCGCGGTCAAACTGCATACCTTCCACGATATCCAGCTGCGTGGTGGCCGTTTTGCCTTCTTCCACCGTGATGACGCCTTCGGCGCCGACTTTTTCAATGGCTTCGGCAATCATATTGCCGATTTCGCGGTCGTTGGAAGAAATCGTGGCGATTTGGGCCTTTTCTTCTTTGGTTTTGACCGGTTTGTGCATTTTGTTCAGTTCGGCCTTGGTGGTTTCTACGGCCATTTCAATGCCTTTCTTGACGAGCGTCGGGTTGGCGCCGGCGGTAATGTTTTTGATGCCTTCGGTCAGCATCGCGTTGGCCAGCACCGTGGCGGTGGTGGTACCGTCACCGGCGACGTCGTTGGTCTTGGACGCGACTTCGCGGATTAACTGCGCGCCCATATTTTCAAATTTATCTTCCAGCTCAATGTCTTTGGCGATGGTCACGCCGTCATCAATGATAAGCGGAGAGCCGAATTTCTTTTCCAACACTACGCTTCTGCCCTTGGGCCCCAGCGTAACTTTTACTGCGTTTGCAACTTTTTCAATGCCCGATTTCATTTTGGCGCGGGCTTCATCGCCGTAAATAATTTGTTTAGCCATATTCGTTCACTTCCTTACCAAATTACCCCAAAATACCCAAGATTTCGTCTTGGTGAATAATCAAATAGTTTTCATCGTCCAATTTGATTTCCGTGCCGGAATATTTGCCGTAGAGCACGCGGTCGCCTTTTTTTACATCCATCGGCGCGCGTTCGCCTTTGTCGTTTAATTTGCCCGGACCGACGGCCAATACTTCGCCTTCCATCGGTTTTTCCTTGGCGGTGTCAGGAATGATGATCCCCCCCTTCATGGTTTCTCTTTCAATGGGCTTTACGATTACGCGGTCGCCCAACGGTTTAATTTTTACTTCAGCCATATTCCTTCACTCCTTTGTGTGAAAATATGTTTAAAAACTCGCCGGCGGTGTTATTAGCACTCGCTTTGGCTTAATGCTAATTTAGCATTTCTGTTTAAAATTGTCAACCCCTTTCTTAGAGTGCTAAAAAAGGGGTTGATTTTTCAGACGGTAAAAGCAGTTTTTAAGCGCGCGAAAAAAATCGTTTGATTCGTTGGCCGAACGATACTTTTTGCGCAGGAAGAATTTTGATGAGGACGGCCGAAATGTTGTCTTGTCCGTCGTTTTCGTTGGACTCGCGCACCAGCTGCTTGCACAGTTTTACAAGCGGCATATTGTGCCCTTCTTTAAGCATTTTGGCCATTTCTTTTTCGCTTAAACCTTTGTACAGCCCGTCCGAGCAGAGCAACAAGATATCGCCCGCTTTGACGGGAAATTTAAGCAAGTCAAATTCAATATTTTTCTTAATCCCCATCGCGCGTGTCAGCACGTTTTGAATTTTGGAGCGGTCCGCCTCGGCCCGCGTTAAAAGCCCGCGGCGCACGTGTTCGGTGGCGAGGGAATGGTCCGTGGTAATTTGGATGATTTTATCGTCCCGGAACAGATAGAGGCGCGAGTCGCCCACGTGTACGGCGGTGGCGCAGTCCTTATCAAACAAAACGCCGGTAAGCGTGGTGCCCATCATGCGGTAGATGTCCGAGGACTGGGCCGTGGAATAAATGGCCGCATTGGCCAAATTGGCCGCCATCAGCAGTTTGCGTTCCACCGGGGCCAGCTTGGGCAGAAAATTATCCGGGATTTTAAGCTGCTGGTTGTTCACTTTGCGTATGGTTTCCGCCAACACAGACACCGCAATATTGCTGGCAATTTCCCCCGCGCTGTGCCCTCCCATACCGTCGGCCACAACGCCCAAACCTAGGTCGGAAGAAATGAGGACGTTGTCTTCATTTTTCTCGCGAATTTTACCAATATCGGTGACAGCGGCAAACTCTATATCAAAGCTGCTCATAAATCCTCACTGAAGAAAATAGTTCCCGCGCAGGAAAGGGTTCCAAACGCGTACAGCATCGCCAGCAAAAAGAAATACGCATCATTGTGTTCGGCGTTGCGGTTAAAATTTTCTACCGGGTAGCTGATGGTGTAATCCCAGACGTTAAATTCCATTTTGCTTTTCCCGCCCCGGTAGTAGTTCAGCAAAAAGTACAAGAACAGCGGCTTATTGGTTTCGTCAAATACGCCGGGGGCGGCTTCGTTGACTTTATTTTCCAAGAAGGCTAACGCTTTTTCATCGGTCAATCCCGTCAGCTCATTGGTTTTATCCAACTCGGAAAATACATGGCGGCGGGAATCAATGCCTATCATTTGCTCCACTTTGGCATTGCTTTCGGCCTCCGTCGTATCTTTCACCACGATTTTGCCGGTAAGCGTTTGGAGCGTTGTGTTGATATTGCCGGCCAAACCCGAAACGGAATACGTCCAAATTCCCACTACCGATACCAACAAAAACACCAGCGGCATCAACAAGTTTTCTTTTTCGCTCCGGGCAAGCAGATAATAAATGCACAGCACCCCGCAGAACAAAGCCACATAAAAAACAATTTTAACCGATACGGTTTGGGCGTCGGGCGGAATGGTTAAATGGGCCGATAAGAACGACAATACCATCGCTAAAATTACCAGCGCCGCCCCTAAAATCCCTTGCGAAACGGTCCGGTTAATCGTCCAGCACAGGCCTAACGCCCACGCCACGGCCAGTACCAAATAGCACAAGTAGTATTCCGGCGTAAACAGAAACTGCGACAGGTTGGATATTTCCATAAACGGCACGCCGGGCGTGAACAACCCGGCCATATAAGACACCAAAGCCACAATCAATAGCAGCAGTGTGGAGCGGGAGAAGGCCTTAAGTACCGAAGAAGCCAAAATCAGCGCGATGGCCGCTAAAGCCATCCCCGTCATTAAAAGTTGGTTGGGCGCATATTCGCCGGCAAAAAACGGCATAATCAAGTTGGAAATCAACCCGGCATGCGGGTTGACGTGCACCGAGCAAATGGTGCCCAGCTGGTGGAAAAGATACGAAATGCCCCACACAAACACCACAAACAGCGGTACAAACACCACCAATTTGCCCAGCGTTTTAACTCCGGATACCAGTTGTTTTCCCGTTTCGCCCGGCGCAAAAGGACCGGAGGGACGTTTGGCCGGCGCAAACACTTCCACCGGTTTTACGTTTTGTGCGTCCAACATTTTCACTTGGTTGGCCGGTTGGGTCGGTTTGCGTTGGGAAACGTCCGGCACCGACGCATCCAGCTGCGGCATGAGCGGCAAGCGGGAAGAGGACGTCGTTCTCTTTTTGGCGGCTGCCTCTTGGGCACGCAGCTTTTGTACGGATTCGCGGCTGGAAGAAGTAGGGGTTTTGTCGTCTTTTACAATACGCAAAGGGCCTTCTTCGCCCAAATCAATGGCGGGGCCGGAATTGCCCATTTTCACGCGCAGTTGGTCTTCCGCGCGCATCTTTTTAAAATACAAATAGGTTTCTTTGGCGGTTTGAAAGCGATCGTCCGGGTTTTTGCTCATCAGTTTTTGCACCGCCAGCGACAGCCACCCCGGCATATCCGGGCGGAGTTTGGCCGGGTTGGGAATCGGATCGTTGATGTGTTTTTGGATGATGTCAATGGTGTTTTTGCCGTTGTACGGGAACTGGCCCGTCAGTACATAATACAAGCTGGCCCCCACGGAATACAAATCGGCGCGGGTATCCAAATCCTTGCCCAGGGCCTGTTCCGGCGCAATAAAATAAGCGGTGCCGGCCAGTTCGGTCGTTTTGGTGGAGCCTTTTTCTTTATCTACTTTTTTGGCAATACCGAAATCTACCAGTTTGGGCTGGCCTTGCGGGGTAATTAAAATGTTGGAAGGTTTGATATCCCGGTGGATAATGCCTTTTTCGTGCGCGGCTTGCAGCCCCAGCAGCACACCTTCAAACAAGTCCAAAACCAGACCGATCGGCAGGATTTTGTTCTTTTTAAGCATGACGGAAAGCGTCTGCCCTTCAATAAAGGACATTACGATAAAATAATATCCCCTTTCCTTGCCCACATTGTACACATTTACAATGTTCGGGTGGTCCAGTTCGGCAATGGCGCGGGCTTCCGTCAAGAAAAGTTCCACGGCTTTTTTGTCGTTTGCCAAAGACGGGCTTAAAATTTTGACGCAGACAATCCGGTTCAAGGCTTTATGGCGTGCTTTGTATACGGCACCCATGCCGCCTTCGGCTACTTTGTTTAAAATGAGGCATCCGGAAATTTCTTGTCCTACCAAAGAAGGATGTTCGGTCATTATATCCCTTCCCTTGCAAATGTAATCTGCTCAAAATATTATACAAAAACTGCTTGATTTTCGCCCAATCAAGCACTAAAATATAACTACAGCTATCATACCATATTTTACCGAGTAAAACACAGGGGGCTGCGTTTGAGGCCAAACGCAGGAATAAAATGAGCGAAAGCAGTTTTACGTTACTTAGAGAAATTGGCATCTGCCCGCTGGAGAACGGCGAGGAGGTGCGGTTTAGTATTGATGCATACCGGGGGTATCGTTACGTGTCGGTTAGGCGATATGTCAAAACGGATACGTTTGCCGGCGCCACGCGCGATGGGGTGACGCTGACTCCCGAAATTGTGCAAATGCTGGCCCCGTTGATTGCGGCCCTTCCGGAGGATGCGGCCGCCATTCAAAACGGGCAGCTGGGCAAGTTTGCCAAACGGCCCGGTATTTGTATTGTAGCGTCTATCGGCACGTTTAAAGGCCGCCGCGGGTTGGATTTGCGCCAATGGCAGGAAGATTGTGGATTTACCAAAAAAGGCATCTGGCTCCCGCTTGAAAAATTACCGCAAATCAAGCAATTGTTTGCCCAAACCAAAGCGGCGTTGGACGAAAAGCCGGTGGATGATTTTTAAATCCTTGCCCGAATATGCGTTTTAGGGTGCGTACTTGGGAGAACGTGCCTTGACGGGATGAGGCTTTTTTGATAGAGTAAAATGATAAATTTCAGGGCTTAATAAGGAGTTTTTATGAAAAAACTTTTTTGCATATGTTTTTTACTGGCAAGCAGCATCAGCCTGTATGCGGCGGAAAAGATATCGGCCGTCTCTTTTAACCCTTCCCGTATGGGCGAGTACACGTATTTGAAGGTGGCGGACAAAGCCACTTTAAAGGGTGGGTTGAGAACCCCGCAGATGAACGTTTCCGTCGGAGGGACGGTGTCTGTATATCCGGATTCCTCCAGCCGTATGTATATAGTAAACCAGGTATTGGGGCAGCAGTCTTCCGCGATAGATATGCAACAAGCGGCTTTTCATGGCAATTCGGCAAATACCTATACGGGGTACCAATCGGAAACGGATTCCACGCCGAGCGGGCTGCTGAACAAAATGGAAATCTATGGCGGGAACCAGCTTTATGTGAACGACTCGTATATACGGACAATGGATGCCGTGAATATGCTGATCCAGCATGCGGGAACGCTTAAAAGCGATAACCTGGCGGTGCTGGGGTCCAACGGCGGGACGATGTCGTTGTATAACGGGGATGAAACGTATGGGTTTTATTTAGCGGGCAACGATATTCCGCAGCCGACGGCGTCGCATACCAATACGGGGGAATCTTTATCTAACTGCACGTTAGTGTGGGAAAAGCGCAAAACGAGCGACTCGCCCTCACAGGAAGTGTGGCTGTTGGCCTTGAAAGACTGCAAGGAGGAAGGCGGCGGTATTGGGCCCGTCATCCCGCCGATTGATCTGCCGGATAAAACGTATGTTTGGAAATTGATAAAAAATCCTTCTTCTTGGACTGCTAACCAGGTAAGACAGTGTTACTCAAATTGTAGAGAGAATAGCTACGTGGGAAACATTGCATCATCAGTTCCTGCATCTGAAAGGCCGGCAGGCTCTTTGGCTAGTTCTTTAGGGACTTGCGGCCCGAAAACGGTGGGCACGATATGTAAACTGGGAGATATCTTTGTCTCTGATCATCCAGGCCAACCTGGGGGATATACAAGATATTGTCCAGAGTATCAGTGTGTAGCTAAGTAGTAGCTTTTGTACAAATTTCCGGCTCCTGTTTGGGGGCCGGATTTTTTATGCCGTTTAATTTACTGTAAGTAGTATATGACAAAAGCCCCGGCTTTCTGCCGGGGCTTTTGTGTGGGTAAATGATGCTTAATTGTGCGCCGTAGCGGCGGGCTTTCCCGGCAGGGCGTGGTGTTCTTCCAGCATTTCTTTAGCGTTTTGGAACACCCGGTCCGGCAGGATGTCTCTCATACACTTAAAATGGCCCAGCGGGCATTTTCTCCCCCCGTGCAGGGCGCAGGGGCGGCAGGGTAAATCTTTCACTTCCATCACGCGGTGCCCTTCCCCGTACGGGAAGAACCCCAGCTCGCGCGTGGTCGGCCCGAAAATGGCCAGCGTCGGCACGTCAAACGCGGTGGCGATGTGCATGGGGCCGGAGTCGTTGGTGATGAACAATTTAAAATGTTTCATCAGCGCCATTAAATCGGCCAGGCTGGTTTTGCCACACAGGTTGGCGGCGTGTCCTTTGGAAAGCTGGCAGATTTTTTCGCCCAGGTCGGCGTCTTTGGCGCCGCCCCCTACCAGCACGGCCGTCACGCCCAGTTCCGTTTGCAGGCGGCTGATGAGTTTAACAAAATATTCCATCGGCCAGCATTTGGTCGGCCAGGCGCTGCCCGCGTGGATGCCCACCAGGGTTTTGCCTTCCAGGTTGAAATCGTGAATCAACCGGGCGACGTTTTCTTCGGCGGTCGGGGTAAAGCGCATGCTGAGTTTTTCGGCGGTAAATTTTTCCTTTACAATCCCCTGCAATAACGAGAGGTTGCGCTCCGCGTCGTGAATCATCCACGAAAAGGGCACCGTTTTGGTATACAAAAACCACCCTTCGCTGGAAGTAAACCCGATGCGCACCGGCACGCGCGAGAGCCAGGCAATAAGTGCGCTTCTAAAGCTGCGGTGCGGCACGAGCAAAATGTCTATGCCCGAGGCTTTGATGGCTTTGGCCGTTTTCCACACGCCAAAAATTTTGTTCCAGCCTTTTTTGTCGTTTAAAATAATTTCGGACACTTCTTTCATCGGGCGGAAGATGTCTTCCGTCTGCGGGCGGGTGATGACGACGATTTTGGTATCCGGGAACAGCTTGGCCGTTTTTTGGATAAGCGGCGTGGTCAGCACACTGTCGCCGATGAAAGAGGTTTGGAAAATGCCGATTTTGCCCACTTTTTTGCCGTTTACGTTGGCGTGTTCGTAGGCCCAGTCGCCCAGTTTGGGTTCTTTGTATTGGATGTCAATGTCCCAGGCTTTGAGGGCTTCCAGGTATTTTTCCAGGGTGTGTTTTTCAAGCACCGGAGAATTTTTGTGAAATTTAACCAGCATCCGGCGGGCAATGGAATTTTTGTCGTAGCGGACGCGGTTGGGAATGCGGCTGAAAAACCCCATCAAAATGCTTTTTAACGTGGCGTGCAAATCCAGGTAGTGGGTAAAGTGCCCGGCGCGGATTTGGCGGATGTTGGCCCACAAACCCTTTTTGGCCACCATAATTTCGTCAATATCCGGGTGGCCGGCCAATACCTGGGCAAATTGAGGCTTTACCATCAGCGTAATGTGGGAATGGGGCCATTTGGCTTTGAGGTTTTTGTACACCGGGGAAGACAATACAATGTCCCCCAGCGAGGAAAGGCGTACGACCAAAATTTTCGGTTGATTATCGTTCATATTTTTTCACCACTTCCATTATTTTGTCGGTTGCTCCTTTAAAACTTAAGGCCGTTTTGCGCGCTTTTTCGGACATATTTTCCAGCTGCTCCGGGTCCGCCAGCAGGCGCAAGACGGTTTCTTTAAAATTGGTTTCGTCCACCAGCACGCCGCCGCCGCATTCCAGCAGGGCTTCGGCCGTCAGGGGCGCGTTGTAAAAGTATTTGCCGAACAGAACGGTTTTGGACAAAATGGCCGGCTCTAACAGATTGTGCGCTCCGCGCGGCGCTACCGACCCGCCCACAAACGTGAGCGTGGCACACGCATACAGCGATTGCAACAGCCCCATTACGTCGGCACACAGGATGTCTTTTTCCTTCGTAAAATTCTGCTGGCTGACAAACGCATAATGCAGCCCGCTTTGGCGCAGGGCGATTTCAATTTCCGGGCGGCGTTCCAAATGGCGCGGCGCAAAAATGATTTTAATTCCCTTTTTAATCAGTTCCGGCGCGGCGCGCAAAATCATGGTTTCTTCCACGGGGTGGGTGCTGCCGCACACTAAAATGGGGCAGCCGTTCCAGCCCAGGGCGGTCAGCATACGGTTTACTTCGTCCGTCTTGGCCGGGTGGTCGTTTAGCGTATCGTATTTCACGTTGCCGCAAACAAAAATTTTATCCGGCGCCACCCCCAGCGCCTCGTAGCGTTGGGCGGCGTCTTTGGTTTGCAAGGCGGCAAACGACAGCGTGCCCAGCACGCGCGCAAACAACGGGCGGACCCATTGGTAGGCCCGGGCCGATTTGGCCGAAATGCGCCCGTTAATCAGCGCGGCCGGCACGCCCGCATTATGGGCGGCCTCCAGCATATTGGGCCAAATTTCGCGCTCCACCACAAACAAGCGGTAAGGCTGTGCCAGGCGGATAAAACGCTTGCAGGACGGATAAAAATCCAGCGGTACGAGCAGGGCTTTTTTGATATCGGGGTTTTTAAGGGCGGTTTCTTTGCCGGCTTGCGTTGTGGTGGTGACCAGGATATCCCGCCCGTAGAACGCTTTTAAGCGGGAAATGACTTCTTTCATAGACATCACTTCCCCCACGCTTGCGCAGTGGACCCATACGGCGTGCTGCGGGATGTCGCCTTCGTCCTCCAGGCCAAAGCGTTCTTTGAGTTCCTGGCGCAGGTGTTTTAACAAGCCCCGCCGCGGCGAGAGCAAAAAGCCCAGCACCACGCCCAGCGCGGCAAAAGGGAAAATCAGGTTCGTTAGCAACAGCAAAAAATGTCCCATATATTGTCTATTATATGATATTTCCGCGCGTGCGTCAGCTGAAAAATGCCGCTTTTTTAAAATAACTTTTCGGCGGGAAACGGACAGCGGCTATCAGCCGGAAAGGCCGGGCGGATTGGGGCGGGATTAGCTGATAAAAAACGGTTTATTTTTTCCCCCCCGTTTAGATGTGCGCGTGCGCGGGGCGGCGTAGGGTATTTGTGCGGTTGGCAGGCAAAAAAATCCCCGGGCGTCGGCCCGGGGATGAACAGACAGAAGTTTATTTGCTTTCTTCCGAAGAAGAATCCGACTTTTTAAAGATACTTCCCAGCCCTTTCAAAGCGTCTTTGGCCGCATTGACCGTACCGGTGACCGTATCTTTGGCGGCGGTGGCGGCCGTTTTGGTTACGTCCACGCCGGCTTTGACGGCGGTAGAGGCTACTTGGCCGGTCGTTTTGACGGCGCCGGTAGCCACGCTGGTGGCGGCGCTGGCCGTTCCGCTTACGACTTTACCCGGGGTTTTGTAGTTCAAAATCCCGCCCACCACGGAGCCGACCGTGCTGAGCACGTCCAGCTTGCCGCTGGGGTTATCCATCGTGCCGCCGATTTTGATGACGACCGGCGTCTGCGACGTAAGAATCGTGGCGGATACTTTCATATCCAGCGCCTGGGTGAAGAAGTTAATCGTGCCCGAGCCGTTAATATCCGTTACCTGCGAGTTGAATACGGTTTTGTCTATATTCATTACGCCGTTGGTAAACGTGTACACGCCTTCCCCGTTGGTGTAGGCAATTTCGCCTTTGTGGGTGTTTTCCTGCACGGGGAACAGCTCCACGTTCAGCGCGGCGGCCACACGGCGGACAATGGTGATAGGCAGCAAGAGGATTTTGACAATCTTGTTGTCTTTTACAAAGGTATCCAAGTCCGTAATGGCGCCGGGCTGCAGTTTAAACGATACCTGGCCGTTGGCTTTGGTCATCGTTTCGGAAACGTCCGTCAGGTTGGCGGTCAAGCTAAAGCCGTCCGCGCGGAAATACGGTACATCAATGGGGCCCACGTTTACGTTGGCTTTGATGTTCATCAGCATTTCCGGGCCGGAAGTTTTGGCCGCCGCGGGCGCCGTGGCCGCGGTTTCGGTCGTCGCGGTTTGGTCAGCGGGCACGGTCGTTTGCGTGGTAGAGGCAGGCAGCGCGGGCATGGTAAATTTGGCCAAGTCCAGGTTCAGCACAATGTTCATCACGTCTTTGATGTTTTGGTACGAAAGGGACGTAGTGAACTTTTCGCCGTTTAACAAGCCCGTAATTAAGTTGGTGGAAATGTTATCCAGCGAGGCGATGGTAACGGTGCCGTTGAGTTCGGACACGGTAAACGGGTCGTACATCGCGCTGATGTTTTTAAACGTGACCGTCCCGCTTACGTCCTGGCCGTTGTTTTTGTCCGTAGCCTTAAACGCGCCGGTGATGACGCCCGCAGGCTTAAAGCCGGCCACGGTGTCCGTCATCTGTACGATTTCGCCCAGGTCGGTGGTCAGGTTCGCATTCATGGCGTAGGTGGGCGCCGGGCCGTTCCAGCCCACGGTGCCGTAGGCCGACAAGGCGCTGTTCATCACCGAGAGTTTGGCCTCGGAAATCGTAGCGGTGGAATTAGCCAAATTGGCCGCCGCTTTCACCGTCATATTGATGACCGGCAGGGCGAAATTCGGCAAATCCGGCAGGAAATCGCTGAAGATTTGGTTGTTGATGCCGCTTAACGTACCGGACAAATCCATTTGCGGGGCGGTAAAATCGCGCACGCCGCCGGTCAATTGAAATTTGACCGTCTTGTACGAGGCGGAAATATCGTTCACCGTCACGTACGCGTTGGCCATATCCAAATTGGCCAAAAATACGCGCAAGGCGATGTTGAGCGGCACGGAAACCGCCGGGCCGTTCTTCTGCTGGAAGGCGGTGGTAAAGTTGATGTTTACGTCAAACGGTTCCGCCATATCAAATTGGTTGATTTCCAGGTTCAGGTTATTGATGGCGGCGTTCATGCCGGTTTGCAGGTCTTTATAGGAGAAACTGCAGTTATTGGCGGCAATTTTGTCCGCCAGCAGCACAAACGCGGCAGAGCCGTCGGAGGCAGTGCTTTCTTGCGCAGCGGCGTTCGGGTCCGAGGCCGGGATGAGCGTGTCAAAATTAAACGTACCGTCGGCGTTTTTGACGACGTTGATATCCAGCCCGTCCAATTGCACGGTGGAAATTTCAATGCGCTTTTGGAACAGCGGTTTAAGCGCAATTTTGACCACCAGCTTATCGGCTTTGGCAAACGTGCCGTTTTGGAAGGTGGTATTTTCGGAAATGGCAAAATTGTCCAGCGTTACCCCTACCAAGTTCAGGGAAACATCATCAAAGGTGATTTCCCGCTGCAAATTGGTTTTTGCGTACTCAAGCGCCATGGCTTTGAGTTTTTCGGGCGGAAACATTACGCGCAGTGCGACGAATGCAGCCACCGCCAAAATCACGAGAACGACCGCGATTTTGAAACACACTTTTAGGAATTTTTTCATAGGTATATTGTAGTTTTTTACACGTCTGGAGGCAAGGAAACAAAAGACCTATTTTTTGTCGGATTTTTCCGTGGAAACGACTTCGGCTTCCAGTACTGTTTTGGCGGGCTGGCGGGCCTGGCGGAAGGCTTCCAAATCTTTATGCAGCATCGTCAGCACCAGCAGCACAAAGGCGCCGTCATCCGCAATGCCCAAAAGCGGCAACACGTCGGGCAGTGCGTCAATGGGCGACAGAAAATACACCGCGCACAATAACGCCCATACCAGGGTG
This sequence comes from uncultured Elusimicrobiales bacterium, assembly GCA_944325235.1. Classification (GTDB taxonomy): domain Bacteria; phylum Elusimicrobiota; class Elusimicrobia; order Elusimicrobiales; family Elusimicrobiaceae; genus Avelusimicrobium. Next base: position 15,938 of record CALUZE010000006.1, read on the forward strand.
CCCCAGGGCATTTTCCAGCGTCCCCGCAAAATGGCCCACACCATTGGGAAGAAACTTCCGAAATCTTTCAAAATGTCTAACGGGCGGAATTTCACAGGGACGCTCCTTTTATTTTTTAGGCTTGCGGCGGCAGGGCCGGCGCCGGCTGTACCAGGCTGTGGTACACTTTTTCGTCGGCGCGCATACCTAAAATGTTTTCGTTTACGCGCATGGCGTAATCGCCGATTCTTTCAAAATTGTTCAAAATATCGGCATAGGCCGTAATGGAATCCGGCGAGGCTTCCTGCCCGGCGTAGATGCGTTCGCGGCGGTCGCGCAGGAGGCGTTTGCGCAGGATGTTGAGCTTTTCTTCGTCGGCAATCGCTTCGGCAAACGTGCGTTCGGCCTGGTCGTGCCATTGGCTGGTGGGTTGTTGGAAGTCCACCAGCACGCGGCGGGTGCGCTTGGTGATTTCTTTGGTCAGTTTGGCGATGGTTTCCAAGTCATCAATGTCCGCCTGCCGGAAGGACTGCTGGGTGTGGAATTTTTCCAAAATGCGGGCAATTTTTTCGCCGCAGTCGCCCATGCGTTCAATGCTGTTTAACACGTCAAACAGCGAGAACGCCTGCGCCACCGCGTGGCGCGAGAGGTTCCCGTGCGTAAGCGTAGTCAGATACAGGTTGATTTTATGCTCCAGCACGTCGGTGGTTTTTTCGGCTTCTTTTACGTCGTCAATTAACCGGTGGAACATTTTTTCGTCGTCCACTTTCACGGCGTGGATGAGTTTGTCCGTCATTTTGGTCACAAAGCTCATCATTCGTTCCACTTCTTTGCGTATGGCAATCAGCGCCAGTTCGGGCGTTTGCGTAAAGCGGGTGGAAAGGTAAACCAGTTCGTGTTCTTTTTTGTCTTCGCGTTTGGATTTGGGGATGATTAAATACGTCAGCTGGGCCAACTGGTGCAGCAGTGGCAGCATCAGCATGGTGTTGAGCACGTTAAACGTAGTGTGGAAAGCCGAAATATGGTACGGCAGTACGGCGGTGAGGACTTCGGTCTCTTTGGTGTAGGGCGAGCCGGGCACCAGCCAATCCACAAAATTGACAAAGTGCTTAAAGATACACGTCACCCAAATCACGCCGATGAGGTTAAAGAGGAAGTGCCCCAACGCCGCGCGGCGGGCGGTTTTGCTGGTGCCGATGGCGGCCAAGTTGGCGGTGATGGTGGTGCCGATGTTTTCCCCCAGCACCAGGGCGCACGAAGTCGGGAAGTCAATAATCCCGGCGGCGGCGCAGGTGAGCGTCATGGCCATAACGGCGCTGGAAGACTGCAAAATAACGGTTAAAATCGTACCGCTGAAAATCAAAATCAACAAGTTTAGCAAATTGTTGGGCTGAAAGCGGGAAATCCACGCTACGACTTGCGGGTTTTGGGCAAAATCGGCCGGAATGGCGTTTTTCATAATGTCCAAGCCCAAGAACAACAGCCCGAAGCCGACCATCGTTTCCCCAATGCGGCGCACCACAATAAACCGCGGCGTAAACTGGGCAAAAAAGCCTACCGCAATCACGGGCAGCGCAAAGAGCGAAATTTCCATTTTGAACCCGAACAAGCTGACGATCCACGCCGTCATCGTGGTGCCGATGTTGGCCCCGAAAATGACCACTAACGACTGGTACAGGTTCAGCAGCCCGGCGCTGGCAAAGCCCACCACCATTACGGTGGTAGCGCTGGAGGACTGGATGATGCTGGTGACCAGCGCCCCGCAGGCGGTGGCGGCAAAGCGGTTGGCCGTGGCGATGCCTAAAAGTTGGCGCATTTTCTCGCCGGATACTTTTTGCAGGCCGTCGCTCATAATCTTCATACCGAACAGGAAGATGGCCAAACCGCCTAATAAATTAAGTATGTTGAGCAAGGTGGACATTTATAAAACTCCTTCACAAGTAAATAAAAAAAGAGAGAGCCCGGCAACGAGCTCCCCCCGCTTCATACGGCAACAAAACTGTTCTTTGGCAGGTGCCGCCGCTATGCGGCCCGGCAAAAGAGTTAAAAACGCGCGGATGATAAATGAGGCGTTTGTGTGCATAGTTATTTAGACATTTTTATCGTCTGGGTGTCTTCTCCGTTATCTTTTTTGGGTTCTTCTTTTTTCTTCTGTTCAAAAAGTTGGCGGTTGGCCTCTATTTGTTTGGCCATATCGTCGTCAAACAAAATAGTGGGCATGCGGTCTTCGTCGGTATATTCCACCACGTCGTTTTTCTGGGGCTGATAGACTTGGCTCAAATGTTCCTGCACGCCGGCGGCGTCGTGCCCGGTTTTGACGGACGATTTGACTACATTTACGCCGGAAACGTCTTCCGTGTGCACCGGTTTGCCCAAATTGGCGGGCAATACATTGTTGTCCGCCCCGAACACCTGCGTCTGCTGGGAAAGTAAAGCCGCCTGGGCGTCGGGCGTGTAAGAGCCACGGTTTTCGCCGTAGTCGCAATTTAAAAAGAATAATACGAACGAGGCCGTGGACCAAAAACTTACCACCAGAAACAACAGCCCGCCCCCCAGGGCTACGGCATACCATTCGGGCGAGAGATTTACCAAGTTAAAACTGTCTGCAAAATACAGCGGAATGACCACATACAGCGTGCGCAAAAAAGCCGCTACATACAGCACCGGAAGCAACATCATCAGCACCAGCATAAAGAAGGTGCGGAGGAAGGCCCCCACACTGCGGGTAAGCTGCCAACTGTAAATAATGGCCTGAATGGGCCCCTGGTCTTTTAAGGCGATGGCAATCCCGGCAAAGCACAGGCGCACAAATACAAACAGGCCTGCCAAAAGCACCAGAATGAGCCCTACGGTTTTAAGCGAGTAAGCCACCATGCTGCCCGCCAAGAATAACCCCGCGGCAATAATGCCCAGAAAAAAGTTGAGCACCAGCGTATAGACGGTAGGAATAACGGCGGCGGAAAGAGAATTGGAAAAAGATTCGCCAAAGTTATCGGCTTTGGCCGCCAGCACACGGAACAATACTACCAGCAAGAACGACGAAATAACCATACTGTATAACTGAATTAAAATCTTGGAAACGCCAAAATGCTGGGCAATCGGGCCGACGGCATTTAGCAACAAGGTAACCAGCATAAACACGATTAGTACGGACCCGGAGCGGTTAACCAATCGCAACCCTTCCCACAGCAGGCGGAAAATGCTTTGTCGTTCTTTTAAATCCATTTTTCTCTCCTTATTCTCCCCAACATTATAGCAAAACGCGTGCGCGTGCGTACATAAAATTAAAAACGTTTTTCCAGCGCCTGCGCGGCGGCAAAGGCACTGCTCCAGGCCCATTGCAGGTTAAACCCGCCCAAACGGCCGGTCACGTCCAGCAGTTCCCCTATTACGTACAGGCCCGGCACGGAGCGCACCTCACAGGTGGACGGATTGATTTGGCGTGTGTCCACGCCGCCGGCAGTCACTTCCGCGCGGGTATATCCGGCCGTCCCCGAAGGCACAAACGTAAAGCGGTTTAGGCGCCGGGCCGCTTCTTCCAAGGTGGCACGGGAGGCGTTGGCCAAATCGTCCGGCAGGCCCGCCAGCAGGGTGGGAGCGGTTTTGCCGGGCAATTTGCCGCGCAGGGCGGCGGTGAAGGTTTTGCAGGTATTTTTGCGCGCATGCAAAAAAGCGTTTGCGTCTTCTTCGGGCAAAAAATTCAGGGTGACGGGTTGCCCGGGTGTCCAATATAAGGAAATTTGCAATACGGCCGGCCCGCTTACGCCCTCGTGCGTAAAAAGGAGCGGTGCCGTAAAAGCGTGTTTGCCGCAGCAAACCGTCGCCGGCAGGCTGTTGCCGGCCAGCCGTTTAAAGGGTTCGCGCAGTTCTTTGGGAAAGGTAAGGCCCACCAGGGCCGGGCGCTGTTCCACCACGCGCAAGCCGAATTTTTGCGCTATTTTCACGCCGAAGGGAGACGCCCCCAACGCCGGGAAGGATAATCCTCCGCACGCCAGCACCAGGTATTGCGCCCGCACGGGGCCGGCGGACGAGTCCACCACGAACAATCCGTTTTTCCGCCGTACGTCTAAGGCTTGCGTATCGGCTAAAATTTGGGTATTTGCCTGTTGTGCGCGGCGCACGAGCCACTGCACAATGGATTGCGCCCCAAAGGCAAATAACTGGCCGTCGGAGCGTTCTTCCCAGGGGATGTGCTGTCCGTCCAGCAGGCGCACAAAATCCTGCGGCGTAAACGCGGCCAGGGCGTTTTTGCAGAAGTGTTTGTTTTGGCTGATATAATCGGACGGGGCCGTAAAACGGTTGGAAAAATTACAGTTGCCGCCGCCGGAAACGCTCACTTTGGCGCCGGGTTTGGCATTGTGTTCCAGAATGATTTTGGAGCGGTCAAACGAGCCCGCGCACATCAGTCCGCTGGCGCCGCCCCCTATGACAGCGGTGTGAAAAACGGTGTTTTTTAGTTCGTTGCGGGTCATCATTACGTATAGGATAGCAAAAAAGCCGTTGCGTTGTATGTAAATCCCGCATGCAAACCGCCCCGAAGAAAACTCCCCGGGGCGGTTTTGTCTAACCTATAT